>JBFJTQ010000518.1:0-3402 GCA_041625275.1 Binatia bacterium
AAACGCCTTGCCTCGCGCGTCAATTTATCTCTTCTTGTCTCTTCCTATTTACCGTAGGTTGAGTCAACCCCTGGATTGGGTTCAACGTGTCGGGCGATTGTCAGAAATCGAAACAATGGCGCATCGTTCGTGCATGTAAACTCCGGGAAACCCGATCAGGGAGACCAGGAGCGCGCCTGGTCGAATAATAATGTTGGTCATACTTCGATTTGCTTTTAGTCCAATTTGACGTCCACCAACACGAAGTCATCGGCAGCCAGCGCTTGCTGGAGGATGGGTTTGAGATCATCTTGGCGGGTCACGCTGAAGCCTTTGGCGCCGTAGAGCTCGGCCAAGCGCGGCAGGTCGGGAACGAAAAGCTCCGTGCCGATCACCCGACCGCCGTAATTCTTGATCTGGTCGCGTTTCATGCCGCCATAGGCGTTATTGCGCAGCACCAAAACCAGTACCGGAATATTGTGAAAGCGCGCGGTGGCCAGCTCTTGCTGCTCCATCATGAAAGAACCATCGCCGGTAACACAAATGACTCGGGCATCGGGACGCCCGAGCTTGACTCCCATGGCCGTGGCCAGAGCCGTGCCGATGGCGCGGAATTCGCCGGCGTGAATGATCGGATTCACCGCATCAATGCCGCGCAGCGTATCTCCGGTCATGCCCGACGTGGTCAGTATCTCGTTGCCGGTGAGCAACTCGTTGAGAACTCTCATCACGATTTCGTAGTTCAAACCTCCGCTGGCGGATCGCTGCTCGACTTCTTGCCTCCAGGCCTGCTTCGCTCGTTGAATGGATAGCGCTATCGCCCCTTTCGCATTCGTTTTCGTCCCGCGGCTCTTGATACCGTCGATGATCGCGCGCAGGGCGACTTTGGCGTCGGCTTGAATCGCCAGCGCCGTGGGATAGTTGCTGCCGAGCTCCTCCGGATCCATGTCGATCTGAACGATCTTGGCTTTCTCGGGAATGATCTCGTGGCCGAAGCGCATCGTCGTGCCTTCGCTGAAGGTCGCCCCCAGCGCCAGAATCAAATCGGACTGCTGAAAGAATTTGCGCGCGTAGGGCCGGCTGCCGAATCCCAGGCAACCCAGCGCCAGCGAATGATTTTCCGGAAACACGCCTTTGGCGGTATAGCTCACCGCGACCGGAAGCGATAACATCTCAGCGAGCTCGCGGACCTCTTCGCGCGCCCCCGCCCAATCCACGCCCGTGCCCGCGAGCACCACCGGGTTTTTCGCCTCGAGCAGCAGATCCACCGCGGCTTGTGCGGCTCCTGCGTCCATAGCCGGCGCGGCGGGCTCCGCCATCGCCGTGAAGCTCAACGGTTCCGGCAATCGGACATGCTGGAGATCTTCGGGAATAATCAAAAATACCGGACCTTGCCGACCGCGGGTGGTTTGACGAAACAGCGAATCGAGCAGTGAGCCCAGCTCTTCGACTCGTTCGAGCTTCGCGCTCTGTTTGGTAATCGGCTGAAACAGCCGGACATGCTCCATGCCGTGAAACGACGAATAACGGCCTTTCGCGGAGGCCGCCGTTCCGATGTCCGAGGAAATAACGAACAGCGGGACGGATTCCTTATGAGCCTGTGCTACCGCGGTGACGATATTCGTCGCGCCCCCGCCCGCCGAGACCAGGCAGACGGCTGGCTTCTTGGCGGCGCGGGCATAGCCCAGCGCCATATTGCCGGCTCCGCCCTCGTGCTGCGCGTTAATAAAGCGAAGATGGGGCCGCTTTGCGATTGCATCCCCGAGATCGAAGGACGTATGAGCCAGGACGCCGAAAACATGGCGGACGTTTCTTGAACGCAGAAATTCGATAACCGTATCCGCAACGGTGGATTGTGCCATGACAAAACCCTCCACTCGAGATGATAGTTGAGTTAGTTCAGGCAGATAAAAATAGCAACCACGAGGGATCGCCGAACAAAGCGATGCTGCTACCCGGCCGCCATTGCCGAGACCGCATCGGCGGGGGCGGCGTCGCTCGGCTGCAGGCGCGACGAATCTTTAGGCCGGTGTGAGCCTCAGAAACCCCGCGCCTCTTCTTTCATAAAGAAGCCGAGCTTTTTCATCGCCGGCCAGTCGTCGATGGAGAACAGTATCGTATCGTCGTCATGAGTGCTTTCATGATGGTGCCAAGTCCATGCCGGAACCGCGAAAATGTCACCCTTGCCATACTCCAAGCGCTCGCCGTCGATGACCACCGCGCCCTCTCCTTCGAAGGCAAAGTAAAATGTCGTACTGTTGTGCCGATGGGGCAAAGTTTTTTGCCGCTTGGATAACAATTGAGCCTGCCAGGTGATGGCCGGTAGCGTCGGCCCGCCGTCCACGGGGCTTGCCAGCATTACGAGGATGCCATCACAGGGGTCGCATTCACCGTTTACCCGAAGCGCCATGAGAGCACCGAGCGTATCCGGCCAACGGTAGCGCATCGGCGGTAGAGGAAACGGCGCCTCGTTGGAAACCGGTCTGACGAGTCCGAGGGTTCGCTGCCCGTAGTTCTCCGGTTTTTTGACTTCTTCGTAGGGCTGATCCTTCGGCATCCGCTCGTTGATATTAACGTTGGGATTATAGCCATTGTCGTATCCATCGACCCAGATGGCCGGCCTGTCGCCCTTGTTCCAGTGATCGTGGAACGTCCACGCGGGGCTGATCACCACGTCGCCGCGCTCCATCGGATAGGCTTCGTATTCACAGACAAACACCGCGTCTTTCGGGGCTTCACAGACGAGTCTGGTTTCGCTGCGTAGATTGCGGTGCGCCTGGGTGCGCTCTCCGGGCATCAAAATCTGCGCGTTCATCCAGATCGGAAAGCGACGCGCCTCGATGCCGACTACCGAGCGCATCCCGGTCATCCCATCGGGGCCGACGGTGACGATTTCCCCCGAACGCATCAGACCTCGGTAAATGCCTTCCCAACTCCAGTGCGCCGCGGTTTTTCCCTGCCGCGGCGGAGCCACACCCTCGCGCCGCAGGCCGGCACCCACCAGATGATGCTCGGCGAGAAAACGTTCAAGGTCCGCGTGGGTCGTGCCGACGTCGCTCATGTCTTAAACTCCTCTTCACCGCAACGAAATTTCCGAGTCAATTGGAACGACTGAAACCATTGGAACTATCGGAACGGTTCCAAAGGTTCCAGCAGTTCCAGCCGTTACAATCGTTTTCGGATTGCTCAATCGTTTAAGTGGAAATACCGCACGCAGTTATCGACGATCATCGCGCGCTTTTCATGCTCCGGCACGCCAGCAAAATCTTCCGCCAGATGTTGTTGTGAGTTTGGGAACTCGCTGGCCGCGTGGGCAAAATCCGTCCCCCAAATGAGCTTGTCGTAGCCGATGCAATCGCGATGCCTGACGCCGACGGGATCGTGCAGAAACCCCCAGTAGCTGCGATCTGTCAAGTATTCGCT
>JBFJTQ010000519.1:0-3393 GCA_041625275.1 Binatia bacterium
CGCGCCCGCATCGAGCTGATTCGTTAGCGCTCCCCGCAAGTGAAACTTCTCGCGTCTTCCCGGCTTCCTTAGTTGCGGATACGATCTAACGTGAGCCCGAAGCGGCGAAGGCATAAAAACGAACAATTTCAATGCTCATTTCAGAAGATTCTCCTTGACACGTTTCTTCCGCGGGAAGTAACATCCAGCCCATCCGGGCTTGGGGCCTAGCGTTACCGTAACTTGCAAGCCCCAGGAAGGAAGCGTTAACCATGGAAGCGGTTTCCGCGATACCGAGCAGCCGAACATTGGGCGAACTGGAAAACTATTTTACAAGCTATGGTGATCTGCCGCGGGAGATCATCTTGAAACACGATCTTTTGCGCGTGGGTCATTGGTTCACCGACGCGGCCCTGGAGCTTGCATCGCAAGCGCTGGTAAAATCCTACCGGCTCTTTTCGTACGATTTGATGCCGATGAAGGATATGAAGCGGAAAGAGCATCGAAAGACTCCCGAATGGTTCACGATCCGCCGGGGCATCTATGATCTCAGACCGGTTAGCATTCAAACGACGCTCGACTCCAACTCGCCGTACGTCATCGACTTGGTGGAAGGCCAGCCCAGGCTCTTTCTGAACGGTCAAGAGATTTGCGAAGTTTATTTTCCCAAGCCGCTCAAGTACTACACGCGGAAGTTTCCGGACGGCACGGCCTATCATGAAATCATCGCCTTTGGCTATTTCGTCACCGTGTTCCGCAACTGCCAGTACTGGGGGCCGGATGAGGAGTGCCGTTTCTGCGACATCAACACCAACGCCCGGCAGATGAAGGAATCGCAAGACTTCACCTTCAACGCGCCGGTAAAACCGGTTGAGTACATGGTCGAGGTGGCTCGCTCCATCGAGCAGGACGCCACCGAGGAAGTGGGCTTTACCCCGCCCATGGACTTTCTCATCACCGGCGGCACGATCCTGAAAACGCTGCACGGGAAAGACGAGGAAACCTTTTACTCGGAATATGTATCCGCATTGAAGTGGGGCGGGCGTCGGCGCTACGTCAACTTGCAGACCAATGCTCAAGGCAAAGAAGTGATGAAACGGTACCGCGCGGCAGGCGTGGACTGCCATCACTCCAACATGGAGGTGTGGGATAAGCGGCTGTTTGAATGGATCAACCCGGGAAAAACCCGGCGGGTAGGCTGGGACGGCTGGGTCAAGAGTATGATCGACGAGGTGGACGTTTTTGGTGAAGGCAACGTCCGGCCGAACTTCGTGGGCGGCGTCGAAATGGCGAAGCCTTACGGCTTCGAGACGGTGAGCGAAGCCGTCAAATCGACATCGGAGGGCGTTGACTTCATGATGCGACACGGCATCATTCCGCGTTTCAACCAGTGGCGCCGCGAGCCCGGCTCCTACTTGGGCTCGCAGTACCAACAACCGGCTATTCCCTTGGAATATTACCTCCAGTTGATGGGCAATTATTATAACAGTTGGAAAAAGTACAACTTGCCGATGCCCCGGCGCGAGTGCGTCCACCCGGAACGGCGCATCGGTTCGGGCCACGGGACCTACGACGACATCCTTTTGCTCAATGAATTACCGGACTACGAAGAGGCGTGGGACCGGGGCTTTAACGAGGGCCTGAAGGGCTGCGTAACGAACCATTTGAAGAAAGAGAACGCGTCCCATTGACGCACCAGACAGGGGCCCCGTTCCCGTCGAAGGATTAGAGAAATGATCGGCAGCGGCACGCTAACAAGGGACATTGCAGATTATCTGGCGCACCTGGGATTAAAGAGGCGTTAGCTACCCGCCCCTTCCGCCGCTCATCTCAACTGCGAAATCCGGTTTGAAAGCAATCAAACTTTTTGTGAGAATTTTGGAGCGGGCGATAGGGATCGAACCCACGACGTCCAGCTCACGAAGCAAAGGAGGTAGCTGGTTTAGATCTTTGCAAGTGCGAACACGAGATCTATTTCGCGAGTCGTGCTTTCAACTCCTTCAGAGACATCGTAGGCTGTGCACGCCGTTTCTCAATCAGTTTCCAGAACGCTGGAGATGTCTCAAAAACGATATCCTCCCAATCCTTTCCCTCAACACCCACCAAAACCGCCGCTGGCTTGCCATGCCGCGTGACAACGACCTTTTCGGACTGCGAAAGATCAACGCATTCTTTGACTTTCTTCTGAAGGTCACGAGCGGTTACGGTTTTCATAATATCTCCTCTGTCTTTTTACCGGATGGTTTTCGTCGCACGGCTCTCACATAAACCGTCGATTTGGAGACACGGGATAGCGATGGCGACGTGGGCGAATGAAAAAAACAATAAAAATAGGGGACGGAGGACTCAGTCGCACGGTCCGCACGATGCAGCTACGTTACTCATTTAGAGAAGTAATTAACGCCTTCAATTCCTTCAAAATCCGCATCTTGCGTCCATAAGGTCGCTTGAAATTCTCTCGCGGTGGCCAACATGATGCTGTCCGCCATGGGCAACTTCAATTCCGTGGAGAGCTTCGCCGCAAGCAGCGCGATCGAGGTGTTGAGGTCGACTACGCGTCCTTGTTGCATAAGTGCGACCGCTCGTAGGGCATCTGTCTCACTGCGCTGCTGTAATACACGCTTGAAGACTTCGTAGATACTTAAGGTCGGCACCACCAGTCCCCGGTGATTTTGAATCCCTGAGGCGAATTTCTCGGCATTCGGCCCGTCAGCGAAGTACTCAAGCCAGCCTGAGGAGTCAATCACGTTCATAATCGGTCCGGTTCGCGCTTCACTTCCGTGTCGATCCCTTTGAGAAACCCTCGACCTCGTCGGATCGGCTCAACAGGAATCAACTCTATCCGACCTTCATAAAAAATCACCTGGACTTTTTGTCCCGGTTTAAGCTTCAGCGCCTCCCGAACCCGTCGTGGAATGACTACCTGAAACTTAGGCGAAACGGTGACCATCTCCATACGGTACTCCCATCGATCACAGTATTGTAATACACAAGCTATCAGGAATTGGGTTCGGCTACAAGCATTCAACCTCAACTCGACAGAACACTCGCACAACCAAGCGGACCGCGAGGTATGCCAGACCACCGCCGGAGCCGCGCTACACTGTCCATCCGCAGTCAACGGCATATTGGTCAGGGAGACGGGAAATGCGGGTTAGTTGTGTTAAGAAAGTGTGACACGGTCGTATGAACAAGGCTTTCACGAGTTTCTCATGAAATAGTCGAGAAATAAAAATCAGACCCCGCTCCCCTCGGCGGGCGAGTTGCATACTGAACCCGGATTCCGCAGTTGCAGTTTCGGTATCATCAGAGCCCGGGGCGAGCCTGCAGCGGCGAAGCCATGTAAGCGCGCAGTTTCAAAGTCGTTGTGGCAACCTGGCAAATCATCGCCCTTGCCGTGACACCGCCACTCCA
>JBFJTQ010000520.1:0-3393 GCA_041625275.1 Binatia bacterium
CGCAGGAAACACGGGCAAGATGTAGTGTGGCAACTTGGATTTCGAAAGCGAAAAGAAAAGGATCGGCAGCGTCGCCCACAATATCAGAAAGAGATATTTTTCAGCCGCACTATTCTTCCAACAGTCCTTTATGACTAAAGGGACGAGCACACTCCACGGCAGAAATCCAACGAAGAGGACTATCAAGAAATAGTACCAGGGTTGATTCCGGTCGAAATTTTCCGTCAGGAATCGCACGAAATGCTCGTCCCAAAAATAATAACGCAGAAACCCAGGGTTTCTTGCCTCGGCTCCAAGATACCAGGGAGAAACGATCGCGATATAAAAAAGCAAACCCGAGACCAGGTGGATCCGCCGGAGGATTGACCATCGCCATGTGAACAGCAGATAAAAGAAAATAACCATGCCCGGCATGACCGCACCCACGAGGCCCTTAATGAGGGTCGCGGCACCCAGGGAGCCGTACAGGAGCAGGGAATAGATTCGTTTCCTCTTTTCTTCTGTCTCATGCGCGGCCTCATAGAAGGAAAAAAGCGCCAGCGTTATGAAAAAGGTCAAGGCCATGTCAAAAATGACCACCCGGGAGAGAATGAAAAACTCCGCGCTGCCCAACAGAATGAGTCCGCCCCAGAGAGTCTCCGAATCGCCCCATTGCGCCCGCGCCCACCGGTAAACCAGCGCTATACAACCCAACGCTGCCAGTGCGGAGGGTAGCCGGGCTGACCACTCAGAAACGCCAAACAACTTATAAGCTAGCGCGATCAGCCAATAAAAAAAGATCGGCTTGTCCAAAACCGGCACAAAGTTTTCGTACGGCGTTACCCAGTCATTAAGCACCAGAATCTCTCGCGCTTTCTCTGCATTTCGTCCCTCGTCTGGTTCGAATAACGCTGCGCTGCCAAGGTGGTAAGCCAAGACAAAAACGCAACTTGCCCAGAATAGGCCGACGACCCAGGGGTTTATGGGTTGTGACTTCAAAAGCCTGTCCGCTTGCTGGAGGTTGACGGCGTCGCTCACGAGAAGGGCCCAGAAAAAAGTTACTTTTGTAACGATTACCTGACGCCGGTTTTTTTTCAAGGCACACCCGACCTTTACCTGCCTGCACGCTCATTGGTTTAGCCGCGATACCGGTTGTGGCTTCACTCGCCACAACAGTTGGGCCCACTTCGATGTTACGACTTAGCCGTCGAGGTTCGCTTTCGTCTCGGCCGAACGCTGCATTGACATCATGCATCCCCGGGCGTAGAAAATTTCTAGGAGGTGCCATGTTCGGAGGTGTCGGGATACCGGAACTCACTGCTATTTTTGTGATCACCGTTGTAGTGTTTGGCCCGAGAAAAATTGCCGAACTCGGCAAGTCCTTGGGAGAAGCGGTGATCGGTTTTGACAGAGCCCTGACCGACAGCAAGAAACCTCCCTTTGGGGACGCGGCCGCTCCATTAGAATACAACGATTCCTCCGACGCATCGTCTATTGTGCGAGTATCGCCCCTAGTTTCCGGCAAGCGATGAAGCCGCGTCTACTGAAGACAGTACTCGTCCTTTTGGTGTTTCCGTCCCTGATTCAGATGCCATGTCGGGTATACGCCCAGCAGCCAGTGGCCAGTTTCTTCTACGATGAGCAGGGTAATGTCACACGTCAGGAACGGGACACGAACGGCGATGGCAGAATGGACCGCTGGACCTACTATAACCGTCAGGGGCAAATAGAGAGGGTCGAGCAAGATGCTAACTATGACGGCAAGCCTGACATCTTCATCTTCTATGAAAACGGCAAACCAAGGCGCCAGGAGATTGCCACGAAGAACGACGGCCAGATCGATCTTTGGTATTTTCTCAATCAAGGGGGCCAGATTGAGCGAAAAGGGCAAGATACGACGGGCTCGGGCAAACCTACCGTCTGGACCCATTATCAGAATGGCCAACCGGTGAGGAGCGAAGAAATTGCAAAATCCTCAGAGCAGGTAAAGAGTACGGTCTATTTTCAAGACGGCAAGATAGGGCGAATCGATGAGGATACCAATGGCGACGGCAGGGCCGATAGCTTTTCCTATTTTGAGAACGGCCAGCTGGTCCGGAAAGAGTTGGACCGCCGGCATGCTGGCAAAATCGATTTGTGGGGTTACTATCGAGATGGCCGGCTCGTCAAACAGGAAGAGGATCTGCGCGGCGGGGGCAAAGCAACCAGAACGGTCTATTTTCAGGGCGATGAGGTGGTGCGCCGCGAAGAAGATACGAGCGGGCGCGGTCGGATCGACATGATCGAAACGTTCTCTCAAGGCAGGCTGCATAAGCGCCTGAGGGACTCCAAGGGCACGGGCAAGTGGGACACAATCTATTACTTCAAAGACAACGAACTCATCCGCGAAGAACGGGACACCGACGGCGATGGTTTTTTTGATCTGAGAATTTTTTATGAAAGGGGCCAGGTTGCCCGCCAGGAAGCCGATACCAACAGAGATCAACAGGTTGATGTGTGGGTCAAATTCGAGAATGGCGAGCGCGTTGAGCAGCTAGAAGACCACAATTTCCGCGGCAAGATCACTGCCCGCTACGTCTTTAAAGGGGGGCAACTAGCCGCCCAGGAGCAGGTACCCGATGGCGGGCCCCCGTCCCCGGCTGCACCCTTTCAACCTGTGGAACTGGAATTTCAGACTATGGCTGGCAATAAACTTTGAAACACAATCCCAGGGTCGGCCACGGGTCGCTCGTTGGGGATGGTGTCCCTTAGAAAAATAAAGTAAGATCCCCATAGGAATAACAGACATGACGAAGCTGGGCTGGCTCATTATAGCGGGGCTTCTAATTGTCCTGTCGGGGTGTGATCCTGTACCCGTGCAGTCCCCGCCGGGGCCCGGGCAGTACCCTATTTCCAACCCCAATAGTTTGAATGCCTCCCAACCTCAGCCCCAGGTGACTGGCTCACAACGATGGCAGCACGCTTGGAGCAAGGCGATGGAAGGCGTGGCCATGGGCGGATCCATCGCAGGGCCATACGGAGCCGGCGGCGGGTTGATCATCGGGCTCATCACCGGCCTCGTCACAGCTGACTCTTATTATGGGGAGCTCAATGCTCAAATCCAAACCGAGCAGCAGAAGGATAAAGCGCTAGAGGCCGCAATCGAGCAAGAAATCGAGCGCCAGCGGGAGCTGGAAAATCAGATTGCGGGCGCGTCAACTGGATCGGGCTCGACGGCCCCAAGGTCCCGTACGGCACCTTCTGCTGAACAGCCTCAACCCAGCTTGCCGCCGGATAAACAAACTGCAAAAAAGCCCCAAGACGATTTGGCAGTGGCTTCAATTAATAAACCCAAGCCAGCGACGGCAGCGCCACCCCCCTTCAAGAACGTGGAGGTAAGGGATATCAACGGCGATGGCGTTCCGGACCTCTGGA
>JBFJTQ010000521.1:0-3386 GCA_041625275.1 Binatia bacterium
GATGTCGCTGCCGAGCGCTTCTTGAATTTCCATCACCTTTTCTGGGGTGAGCCAATGATATGAACCGTCCAAATGAGATTGAAAACGCACTCCTTCGTCGGCAATCGTGCGCATGGCGCCGAGGCTGAAAACCTGGTAGCCGCCGCTATCCGTTAAAATCGGTTTGTCCCAGCCGATGAAGCGATGCAAGCCGCCCAATTCACGGATGAGCTCGGCGCCGGGGCGGAGGTAGAGGTGATAGGTGTTGCCCAGGATGATCTGACAGCCAAGCTCTTTCAAATCTCTGGGCAGCATTGCTTTGACCGATCCCTGCGTTCCCACCGGCATGAATGCGGGCGTTTCCACCACCCCGTGGGCGGTTACTAGGCGCCCTAGGCGAGCCCTGGTCGTTGAATCCTTCTTCACAAGACTAAAACTGGATGCCATTATTCCCCGATGTGAAACGGCGGGCAGCCGCCAACAGGTATGCCGAGCCGAGCGAATCGCTTTGCGATGATTTCTGGTCCCGACCGGCCGGGCCTCACAAGATCAACATCGCATCCCCATAGCTGTAAAACCGATATTGCATCCTGATGGCCTCGGCGTATGCGCGTCTTACGAGCTCCAGTCCGGCAAAAGCGGCCACGAGGATCAGCGGTGTCGAACCGGGCAGATGGAAATTCGTGATCAAGGCGTCGATGACTCGAAACGGATCCCCCGGGCGAATGAACAGGCGCGCGATTCCCTCGTCCGGCTCGACTTTTCCTTTTTGAAGAGCAATCCACTCCAGTGTACGGGTCGTCGTCGAGCCGACGGCCACGATCCGATGGCCGTCTCGTTTAGTCCCGTTGATTTCTGCCGCCGCCTCGGCTGTCAGGGCGTAGCGCTCTCCTTCCATCCGGTGATGCCCGATATCGGCCTCGCGCACTGGTTGGAAAGTACCCGGCCCCACATGCAACGTCAACAGCGCCTTTTTGATTCCTCTTCGCTGCAAGTGCTCGAGCAGCTCAGGGGTAAAATGAAATCCGGCCGTCGGCGCGGCCACAGCGCCGGCATGCGTCGCGTACACGGTTTGATATCGGTCCCAATCCAATGTTTCCGGCTCACGGTTACGCTCGATATAAGGCGGGAGCGGTGGTTCACCGACAGCCCGCAACTGCTCGGCCGAGAGTCCGCTATCCTTGAACTCAAGCCCAAAACGGCCACGACCCATGTCGCCGATGACCTGCGCCATGATCCCGTTTTTAAAACGGATCTGAGTTCCAATTGCCGGTTTTTTGGCCGCCGCGACGCTGGCAATCCAAAACTTCTGGCTTTCTGGAAATCGCTCCAGAAGCAGGACCTCCGCCTTCCCCCCGCTTTCTTTAATGCCGCGCAATCGCGCGGGGAATACTTTAGTGTCGTTGACAATGAGCAAATCGCCGGCATCGAGAAAATCCCCGAGGTTTGCAAAAATACTATGGATCACCTCCCCCGTATTCCGACGCAGCACGAGCAAGCGCGAGGCCTGCCGATCCCGAGTGGGGAAGGCAGCAACCAGGGATTGAGGCAACTCGTAGAAGAACTCTTTTAGATCCATGTTATTAACTGTAGCTGACTCGACTCATGACGGCAGACGTTTTTCCGGGAGCCCCTTGACGCTCGCGCGGAAAAACGCGTTGGTGGAGAGATTAAGGGTGACTGAAAGCGACAACTCTTTGCGCTTGAGGCTGATTACGTTTGAGTGTCCCTCTTCAGAAACGGAGTCAGCAGGTCGATAGGCACGGGGAAAATAGTCGTAGAATTCTTCTCTGACGCCACTTCGACGAGACTCTGCAAAAACCGCAGCTGCAATGCCATAGGCTGCTTGCTAATAACCTCCGCCGCATCCGCCAGCTTCTGGGACGCCTGGAATTCACCATCGGCGTGAATGACTTTGGCCCGTCTTTCCCGCTCCGCCTCGGCCTGCTTCGCCATGGCCCGCTGCATTTCCTGCGGCAGATCGATGTGCTTCAATTCAACCAGCACGACCTTGATACCCCATGGGTCGGTCTGTGCGTCAAGGATTTCTTGGATTCTGCTGTTGATCCGCTCTCTTTCAGCGAGAAGCTCGTCGAGTTCCGCCTGCCCACAGACGCTCCGCAGAGTCACCTGCGCCAGCTGCGAAGTCGCAAAGAGATAATTCTCCACTTCCCGCACCGCCTTGTTCGGTTCCAGGACCCTGAAATAGAGCACGGCGTTCACTTTTACGGACACATTGTCGCGCGTGATCACGTCTTGGGGCGGTATGTCCATCGTCACGGTGCGAAGGTCCATCCGGACCATTTTTTCAATTCCCGGGATAACATAAATCAGTCCGGGCCCCCTCGACCCCACCATGCGTCCCAATCTGAAAATTACGCCCCGTTCATACTCCTTCAGAATTTTGATGCCGCTGATAATAAGAGCGATAACGATGATTAAAAATGTTACGAAAGGTCCCAGACCGAACATGTTTGCCTCCTCTCCTATCCCGAGACGTCGCTTCCCGAAGCCCGCCTCACCTTGAGCGTCATGCCGTCAAAACCAATCACTTCGACTTTTTCTCCCACTTCAATCTCACCCTCGCTGGCGGCATTCCAATATTCCCCGTGAACAAAAATCTTCCCCGTGGGACTCAGTTTGCCTCGAACCTCGCCGATTTCACCGACCAAGCCCTCGATGCCAAGCGTCATCTTGGACACCTGAGAGCGAAAAACAAGATAGATGATCGCGAAACAAAACGTCCCCAGGGTCGCTACAGCCGTGAAGATGACCGAACGATCGACGGCGATTCCGGTGTTTTCGGTGTCGAACAGCAACATCGACCCAAAGGCCAGCGAAATGACGCCGCCGATCCCCAACACACCGAAGCTCGGCATGAACGCCTCACCGACGAGGAGTGCGATCCCCAGAAGAATCAGCAGGAGCCCGGCGTAACTGAAAGGCAGCAGCTGAAACGACACGGACGCCAGCAGCAAACAAATCGCCCCCGCCACACCGGGAAAGATGACGCCGGGATTGGAGAATTCCATGTACAAACCCAGTATTCCCGCCATGAGCAGGAGATAGGCGATGTTCGGATCGGCGATGGTGTTGATGACTTTTTGTCTGAAGCTCATCTCGTAACGCACAATGCGCACATCTTTCAAAGACAGCGTTGTCGCCCCCCCATCGAGATCGACTTTGCGCCCATCGGCCTGTTTAATGAGATCGTCGATGTCTCTGGCAACGATATCGATGACGTTTTTCTTCAACGCTTCTTTCTCCGTGATGGAGACACTGCGACGCACCGCTTGAACTGCCCACTCCGTATTCCTTCCCCGCCTCTGCGCGATGGTCTCGCTGAACGAGGCCGTGAAGTTCTCGATCTTCTCACCCATGACGCCTTTGACTTCCTGTCCTCCCCC
>JBFJTQ010000522.1:0-3377 GCA_041625275.1 Binatia bacterium
CGATTCAGGCAAAACCCGGGGAGTTCGTCGATCTCCGCTTCGTAAACGAGTTAAAGCAATCGGGCTACCTGGATCGATTGTGGAAATAGTGAGAGTCGAAATGCGGAACGGAGATGTACTCGGGTCGATTTTCCCCTCAAAACCTGGATTTTTTCCAAGCGTTTGGCATCGCCTTGAGCGTCATTAACGATTCGATTAATTGAAAGCCGCCGCCCTGGCAAAGGGGATGGCAGTCGATGAATATCGGCACTCGTTCATGACCGGCGGTTGGCGTGCCGGTCGAAAAGAGAAGGAGCCCAGGTCGTGTCTGAACTGAACGAGCGCCCTCTCCGGGTGCTTTGGGGGGTCGGTACCGCGCGCACGTTGCGGGCGCACTGGATGCTGCACGAGATCGGACTGGCGTACGAGACACGCCCCATCGGGTCACGCACAGGGGAAACCGAGAGTGCGCAATTCTCCGCCTTAAACCCGCGCCAAAAAATACCCCTCTTGCAGGACGGCCCAGTAACCTTGGCCGAAAGCGCCGCCATCGTCACCTACTTGGCCGAAACCTATGGGCAGTCGGCGGGTCTCATTCCACCTCTCGCGACGGCGCAGCGCGCGGCATACTTCGAATGGTGCTTCTTCGTGATGACGGAACTTGACGCACACACGCTCTACGTCATCCGAAAGCACACGGTCCTGGCCGCGATCTACGGCGAAGCGGGCGGTGCCGTGCGCGCCGCTCGTGAAGGATTCGCTAAACAGGTGCGCGTGGCAGAAGGGGCGCTAGCCGAACAGGGCCCGTTTATTCTCGGAAACAGCTTCACGGGAGCGGATATCCTCTTGGCGACATGCCTCGGTTGGGCGGAGCGCCTGGAGGTTTCCCTGACCCCGACGTTGCGCGAGTATCTGGCGCTCACCACTTCGCGGCAGGCGTACCGGCTTGCCCAGGTGGCTAACCAAAGGCCGTGACACGGAAACGCCAGAAACGGGGTTTCGCAGACGCCCCAGGATTCGCCGATAACGGCGTTGACCCGGGAGCAACCAGGGGGGCGCTCGAATCCGTCATGCTTCTTGATGATTTGCGGGAGGATTTGGCGTATTGTTCATCCGACCATGGCTAACCTGTATTACAAGGATCGACTCGTGGTCGCTTACGCGTCGCTCAATCGGAGTTCCGGAGACTGGAGCCCGGGGGCTGAAATCAGCTGGAAACGCGATGGCCAGCGGCAATCCCACACCATTGCCGGCCTAACGGATCGGTTCAAAACCTCCGAGGAAGCGGAGCGGTTCGTCATCGACCTCGCGAAAGTGTGGATCGACGCCGACTCATAGCGCGGCATACTTGCCTATTCATTCGTTCGTTCCCCATCACGCTTGTCCGAGAGATTCCAATTGGAAGAGCAAGATGCATTCGATCTCGTATGACTCTGTGCGAGATTGAAAGGTCTGTGCAGCGGCGAATGGCGGAAAGATCAGAAATAAAGCGCCGCGTCGGCGGCGGTTCGCGGCAAAGGCAAGAGAAGAGAAAATAGGCGCTTTAGTGCCCAGTTGGCAACGGCTGCGAGAAAAAAAATAAAAAGCAGGAGCGAGTACATATCGGGCATGCGAAACTGGCTATAGTATTCGACGATCATAAAGCCCAGCCCGGCCTTGGCGATTTTTGTCTCCGCCAGCAAGGCTCCCGTCACGGCCGCCCCCATACCGATCCGCAATCCGGTAAAGACGTAGCCTGTAATCGCCGGCAGATACACCTTGGCGGCGATCTGAAGTTTGTTTGCTCCCAGCGTTCGCGCCACATCGAGGAAGACCGGCCGAATTTCCCGCATTCCGGCAATGGTAAGAAGGACGATGGGAAAAAAGGCCGCTATGGCCGCCACTGCTAGCTTTGATCCGGTGCCAATCCCCAAAAGCAGGATAAAGATGGGGAAAATGATAATCTTCGGCACCACTGCCAAATAGAGAATGAGCGGCTCCATGAGCTGCATCAAAGTCCGTCGGCTGCCAAAGACGATGCCGAGGGGAATCCCGCAGAAAGCTCCGAGAAAAAGGCCTCCTCCCACGGCATGGAGGCTTGCCTTGAGGTGCGGGATAAGCATGGGAGTCGTGACATGAGTGAAGAGAGACTGAAGGATAGAGTTGAAGGAAGGGAAAAGCTCGGGAAAGAGAAGCCCCGTCCTGCCGATAAATTCCCAGGCGAAGAGCAGCCCGAGCACCGATAGTAGCTGAATTCCCGCGGTCGTTTGTACCCACGGGGTGGCGGTGACTATGGTTCGCGCGAGGACGTTCATGCCTGCCTACCTTCGCACCACCGCCTCGGCGCGGTTGATGATATAGAGGAACAAAACCGAGAGCATGATTGTCCCGAACAATCCCGCATAGACCTCGGTGACCTCGAAACGAAAAGCCGCATCAGAGAGCCACATGCCCACGCCGCCGACTTGGACCACATATTCGAGTCCTAATACCGATTTCAGAATATAGGTCAAACCCAGGCGAAAACCGCTAAAGATCGTCGGTGCAACCGCGGGAAGAAGGATATGCCGGATCATCTGAGCGCGTGAAAGATTCATGCTGGCGCCCACTTGAATCAGTATCGGATTGACATGCTGAAAGGCGGTCCGCGTGTTCATGATGATGGGAATGGCTCCAAACAGCGACGTCAAGGCGATGACGGCGGCCGCGGTCCTGCCGAATGCGACGAGGAAAATAGGGTAGGCAAGAATGACCGGCGAAGAAAAAAGCGCGGCCAAGAGCATCTCGTAACTTCTCCCCAGCAGCTGGTAGCGCCATAGAAAAAAACCCGCGCCCAGACCCACAACGGTTGAAAGCAGGAGGGCAAAGCCGATCTCGTAAAGCGTCAGCAGAGTGAGCAGGAGAGCGTGGCCATTCCAGATTTGTAACCAGAGCACCTCCAGCGCCTGGATGGGCGACGCCATGAAGAAGGGGTCGATCCAGCGAAACCTCACGGCCGCTTCCAGGCCGAGAAATGCGGCCGCGATTATCAGCATGCGCCAGATATTGAGCTTAGTCGCCTGCTTCATTATCGCAGTGCCCGCCTGTCGGTCGAAAGCGAACGTGCATCAGGGGAGATAGCTGGCATCGAATAATTTTGCGACGTCGGCTTTGCCCAACGGCCGCTTGAGGAACTTAAACTCCACGGCGTCCTCCATGCTCTTCTCGATCCCCTTGAAGGGCTTCGCCTCCATGGCCGCACGGTTGTAAAATTCCCATGTTTTCAGAACTGTCTCCTCGGGCATTTTGAGATCGGCCCGTTTGATCCAGATCTTGGTAGCTTCCTTGGGGTTCTCAAACATGAAATCCACCGCTTTGCGATGAGCACGCAAGAAGGCCTTCAGGGTCTCCGGATGTTTGCTCGCGAAATCGGCATTGGC
>JBFJTQ010000523.1:0-3377 GCA_041625275.1 Binatia bacterium
CTTCTCTACGTGGCGGCAACCCGCGCTAAGGAGAACCTTTTCATTACCTATCCTGTCAAGATATTCGACCGCGGCCTGCGTATGGTGCTTTCCCGCCCCTCTCAGTTCATCGAAGGCATCTCCGAAGACCTGCTGGAACCCCTGACGCTCGTGGAAGAAGAGCGCCATTGGGTTTGGGAGAGTTAACAATGGTGCACATTTTTCATAACGTGGTCGTCTTTGTAAGCGGGGCCGTCTTAATGGCCTTGGAAATCGTCGGCAGCCGCGTGTTGGCTCCTTATTTCGGCAGTTCGATCTTCGTGTGGGGAAGTCTCATATCCGTCGTGATGGCGGCTCTGAGCATCGGCTATTACTGGGGCGGCTGGCTTTCGACCCGACAGCCGTCATACGGCCGCCTGCTGACGTTACTTTTAATACCCGGGATCCTGATCTTCATGCTCCCCTTTATCTACCCAACGGTCAACGAGTGGGTAGCTCTCATGGACTTCGGGGTTCGTTTGAATCCCTTGATCGCCTGCAGCATTTATTTTTTATTGCCGGGAATCTTCATCGGAACCATTTCCCCCTATGTCATTCGCCTTGCAGCCACTAAACTTTCGACCGTGGGGAGCACGGCCGGCACGTTGTACGCGGTCTCGACCTGCGGCAGCATTTTCGGTACGCTGCTCACGGCCTTTTACCTCATCCCCTTGATGGGAGTCAGCAATATCATTCATTCGCTCGGACTTACGCTGGGGTGTCTGGCGCTGTTTGTCGTGCCTCTGGTGCGAATGCGGGCTATCGCGTTGGCCCGGGCGGTGAGCACCCTGTCATTAGTCATGGGATCATTCGCCACGCTTTGGACGCCCCTGGCCTGGGCCAGAACCAAAACGCTCTTGGAAAAAGATACTTTTTACCACCGGATTCGCGTCGAGGAGGACGATGAAGCGCGCTACATGTACTTCGATCGCACCCTGCAGAGCGCCATGAATCTGAAAGATTCCACGGCGCTGCGGCTGATCTACTCGCGCTACACCTCCTTGGGTTTTGCCTTCCGGCCCGATGCGAAGAAAATGTTGATCATCGGGCTCGGCGGCGGCTCGATTCCCAAAAAGGTACAGAAGGAATTTCCGTCCCTGGAGATGGACGCGGTGGAAATCGACCCCGAAGTCATTCAAATCGCCAAGAGCCATTTCGATGTGCGCGAGAGCAAAAATCTGCGTCTGTATGCGCAGGACGGGCGGCTTTTTCTGACACGCTCCCAGAATCAATACGACATCATTCTGCTGGACGCCTATTATACCGACGCCATGCCTTTTCACTTGGCAACGAAGGAATTCTTCGAACTGGCCCATCGCAAGCTCACTCCCAATGGCGTCGTGGTGGCGAATCTCATCAGTGCCGTCACCGGCCCTTCCGGTAAGGTCGCCCGCGCATTTGTCAAAACACAGCGCCAGGTCTTTCCTCAGACTTACATCTTCGCTGCGCGGCGGCCCGACAACGTCAGCATCGAAACGGTACAAAACGTCATCGTCATCGCCACTAAGAACAAACAGCGTCTGGATATCAAAGAGATCGTGAAGCGCGCATCGGCGCTGAGCCAGAGTCTCTTGCCTGATCCGATTCAAGACATTACCGTCGCGTACTACGATGGCCCGCTGCCCGATAAGGACGTTCCCGTTCTAACCGATGACTACGCGCCGACGGACAATTTGCTTAACCCTTAGCGCGCTATTGGTTTATTCCTGCGCGTTTCTCGGTACCGAAGAGCCGCATCGAATCGTTCGCGTCAAGGCTCTTGCCGACCCCGCGTTTCGCGAGCGCAATCCCGATTGGGACCAAGAGGTGCGTGGCCTGGTGGAAGCCTCATCGGATTATTTTGAGCGCGAGTTTGCGATCCGACTGGTGACGCAAAGCACGGCCCCGTGGCCGGTGAAAGATAGAATCGACTCTACGGCAGATCTTTTGGTCCGTTTAAAAAATGACTTTCCACGCGGCAAAAAAGATCACGGCGTCGATTTGATCATTGCCTTCACCGCCGAACGGGTCAACCGCTATGTCGGCGGGCGGGCGCGCGTGGATCGAATCGGCGACTGCCAAAAGGGACTAGGGAATTATGTTGTCACCTACGTTTCATCGCCTTATCGTTACACGGGATTCGAATCAGAGCCAAATATCGATATTATCGCGCTCATCCATGAGTTGGGTCATATTTTTGGCGCAGAGCACACCAGAGATACGCGCTCTCTCATGCACGAAAACTTCGATTACCGAGCGGAGTTTGACATGAAGAACCGCAGCGTGATTTTAAAAAACAGGAGCTGCCCGTTTGCCAGGTAGGCCCGGCGGTTGACTCGAACAATGTGCACATTGGACAACTTGAAAATCTGGGTCGCTTGAGTTTGCATCGGCGGGGGGTTCATGCGCTGGCGCGTGCGAAGCGTGCACCCAACTGACGAGGCGTGCGGGAGACCATGCTGAAAAATATCCGCGTCGTGATGGTCCGGCCAAAGGGTTCCGGTAATATCGGTTCCGTGGCCCGGGCCATGAAAAACACGGGTCTTAACGAGCTTGCAATCGTCGGCAAGGCTCGCACACGGAGCTTTTGGGCGCGGGCCATGGCGGTCCATGGACGCGAAATCTTGAGCCAAGCTCGATGCCACGACAGCCTGCGGCAGGCCGTGGCCGACTGCAATCTCGTCGTCGGCACGACATGTCGCTCGGGGCTGTATCGCAGACATAGCCAAACCCCACGGGAAGTAGCGCCCCAGATCGTGGCGGCGGCTCATAAGGGCAAGGTTGCCCTCATCTTCGGGCCGGAAGATCACGGACTCAGCAATAAGGATCTCGAACCCTGCCAATTGCTGGTTACGATCCCCACTCACCCCGATTACTCATCGCTTAACGTGGCGCAAGCCGTTGTTATCTGCCTGTACGAGATCTATCTGGCGTCTCTGGGCACAGCCGTGGACTCAGGAGTCCGACGAGCTGCCGCGGAACAAGTCGAGCGGCTATTCGACCGGATGCGTGCGTCGCTACTGAAGATCGGCTTCTTGGACTCGGACAATCCGGAGCATATGCTGTTGGCCCTTCGCCGCATATTCGGCCGCGCCGGTCTCGAGGACACGGATGTAAGGATTCTAACGGGTCTCTTTCGCCAGATCGAGTGGTACGCCGACGGTGGCTGGCAAGTCGTGCAAGACAAGGAAAAACGAGGGGTGAAGATTCGCTAGCGTAGTGTACCTGAAGTTCGTTGAAAAAATGCAAATGATGGGCGCGACTCGAATCGAATTCAAATCCCCCTTTTTCCCCCTTTTTTAAAGGGGGGATTTTCTCTCTGGCATCTTAACCCCTCTTTGGCAAAGAGGGGAAGGGGAGATTTTCGGACGAAATGACGA
>JBFJTQ010000524.1:0-3374 GCA_041625275.1 Binatia bacterium
ATGCCGATGAAGAAAACAAAGTTGGTCACATAACAGCCCCATCCGACCGGCTGGTGCAAGCCAGTAACCCCTAAGCCCTGCGAGTACTGAACCGCGTAAGCAATGACTCCCCACAGAATCAAGCCACCGAGCACGGCCACCGCCCAATAGAAACCGCGTCCCGTTTGTTCTATGGGAGCAAGCAGAATATCTTCGTGAGGATCGCGGATTTCAGACACTGACTTCCCCCTCCGTGAGGTAATAGACTTTAGGCCTTGTTCCCAACTCTTCGTGGAGTCTGAAAGCACGCGGACTGCGCGCAAGCCTGGAAACGTCGCTCGCCGGATCAGAAAGATCGCCAAAAACGATGGCCTTTGCGGGGCAGGCCTCAGTGCAGGCAGGAACGTACTCTGCGGGATCAAACTCACGTCTTTCCGCAGTCGCCCGCTCCCGCGCTTTCTGCAAGCGGTGAGAGCAGAAAGTGCACTTTTCAACCACGCCCTTGTCCCTCACCGAGACGTCCGGATTTTGGCCCGGCCCCTCTTTCTGGTAGGTGTACCAGTTAAAGTACTTTGCGTTATAGGGACAGGCCGCCATGCAAAAGCGGCATCCGATACAGCGGGGATAAATCTGCCCGACGATTCCTTCGGGATCGCGGTAGGTCGCGTAAACCGGACATACTTTAGTGCAAGGGGGGTCGTCGCATTGGAGACAGGGCCGCGGAATAAAGCGCACCTTTGTCTCGTGATGCTCTTCGTGAGTCTCCGTGAGCACATGCATCCAACTGATTATGCGGCCCCTCTTCGCCTCCTTGGCGCCCACGGCGGGCACGTTGTTTTCCGCTTTGCAAGCCATCACACAGGCCTGGCATCCCGTGCAGCGGTCCAAATCGATGACCATACCCCACAATGCCACTTTACGCCCTCCTGATTCTTACCTGTGTATTATTGAGCACGCCGAAGCCTTTCAGGATATCCGCCTCGTTGGCGATCAGGTCGTTGGGGTTCGGCCCCTCGCCCCCGAAGAGGGGAATGTGAATGATGTCACGCACGGTTCCGGCGTAAAGCTTGACACGCGCCTTGATCCGGTTTTTTGCAGACTCAATCCAAACCCAATCGTGTTCTTTGATTCCGAGATCGCGCGCCGTTTCCGGATGTACTTCGACCCATCCTTCCCAAGAAGCGTCAACATGCACGGCCGGCTGTTCCAATAGCCAGGGCTGGTTCTTGCCGCCCCCCATAGGCCGGCTCATGAGACGGTAGGTGTTGAGTCGCAGAGGGAAATCTTCTGTTTTCTTGGAGCCCCTGATAGCCACGAGAGGCATGTAAAGCAGATCTTCCAGCTTTTCAGCTCCAAGATTAGCAATGATGGCCTTGCGGGTCTCTTCCGTGGTCGCGGCTTTATCCACCAACTGCCTCAGGCGCGTCGAGTAAAACTCAAACTTTCCCGACGGTGTGTCCAGCATGGCCTTCCGGCTCACCGGCAGGCCGGTCGGATCCCACCAAGCTCCGCGTTGGATCAGGGCTTTCCAGAAGCCATCGTAATCCTCAAACTCCGGCACCCAGTATCCCTGGCGCTCCAATACCTTGCGCAGCGCTTCCTGAGCATGAATTGAAACAACATACCCGCGACTTGCCTTGAAGAGCCCCTGGGCGCCTTCGCGCAACAACCCCTCGAAATCTTTCCACGGGAAATTCTTAGCCACAGGGGCGCCGAGCGCCTGGCTCATTTGCAACACAACATCGGCAGTATCACGCGTCTGATGAAGCGGTCTCGAGGCCGGCCGCCCCAGGCTAAAGCAAGTGAAACCGGCGAGGTGGCTTACCTGGTCGTCCTGCCACCGCTCCAAATAAGTGTGATCGGGCAAGATCAAGTCCGCCATCGCGGTGGACTCATCTAGGAATGGTGAAAAACTAACGATGAACGGAATTTTCTTCATCGCGGCGGCAAACGCTTCTTTGGTCGGGTGATTCGCCAACGGGTTGGTCGCAAATAAGAACAAAGCATTGACCTCATTGGGGGACCCGCTGAGAATCCGCTCCGGCAAGAGCTGAGGTGCATCCGACACCATGAAATAGTCTTTTTCCCCCGCCCCGTCGAGTCTAGGCTGGGATGCGCCTCGCTTTGCCGCGCTGTCTTGATCGAGCGCAGGGAGCGGTGCAAGCGGAATCTCGCCTTGAATCCGCAGGCCGCCCGTAACGCCGATGTTCCCCACCAACGCGTTGAGGCTGTGAATCGCCATCCGCGTGTGCAAATCATCGGGGCCGTAAGCGGGGCCGCGCTCGCCGATGATGATCGCCGGCTTGACGTTTCCCAAATTGCGGGCGATTTCTATGATGTTGTTTACCGGCACACCCGTGGCCGCCGAGACCGTGAACAGACCATAGTCTCTCAAGACCAAGTTCCGGAACCCCATGTGCTGCCGGCCGGCGGCGTCCACCCAATCTTCGAACCCGAAGGTATGTTCTTCGACGAAGTCTTGATCGTAAAGTCCTTCACGAATCATCGCGTTCGCGATTCCAAGTGCCAACAAGCCGTCGGTTCCCGGGTTTATCGGCACCCAGCGGTCGGCTTTGATTGCGGTCGGCGAACGCCGCGGGTCGACATGAACGAGCAGCCCTCGGGGACGATCACTGCTGCGCCGCAGACGCGCGTATGCCTGCGCGGTGTGAACCGGACCGATCCACGACTCAAGCAAACTGGCGCCGAAAGAGAGGATGAACTGCGACTCGGCCAGATCGTAAGCTTGCGGCGTTTTAACTCCTTGCATCAACTGGTGGGCAAGCGCCGGTTTCTCCGGATCGAAGCAGCGAACTCGAATGTAATTAGGCGTTCCGTAGGCTTGCGCGAATCGGCTCCAGAGCGCATCGCGATAGCCTCGGTATTGTCCGCCCAAAATCACCGCCGTGTGGGCAAGACCTTTGGACCGAAGATCGGACAGCCGGGACGTCACCATCGAAATGGCCTCATCCCAGCCGATGGAGCGAAATTGCCCGCCTCCGCGATCGCGCACCATGGGTCCCTTAATGCGGTTGGAATCGTAAAGCAGCTGTAATCCACCAAAGGCCTTGGGACAGAGTGAACCGCGGTTAATGGGATGGAGAGGATTTCCGGAGATCCCTGCGACCTCGCCGTCGAGCGTGCGCACCATCAGGCCGCAGCCGCCTGGGCACTGTTGGCAAATAGACGGAACAACGACTTCCTCGGGTTTCGCCCAGCGTTGTACGTCGCCGGCAACCTGGTCCACGGCGGAGATTTGGCTCTTGACCAAGGCTGCTGCACCAGCAGTTCCGCCCAGCGCTTGAATGAATTGTCTACGCGTAAAACGCATCTAGATCCTCATCGATGGCAGACAATGCAATTGTTCGCCCAGTTCGGCGCCCCTGTTGATGCCC
>JBFJTQ010000525.1:0-3371 GCA_041625275.1 Binatia bacterium
AGAAGCAGTTCCCCATCAACGCTCTTATGTTAATTGTGCGGCGTAACGCAAGCAACGATAAACGCCCGGGTCGTGGGAATTATTTCCACGGCTTGTTGCCCTCTTGAAGAACTTCCGGGGCCTTGAAAACTTCCTGTCATCTGCCGGTTTTGGCTCGAGGTCCTCGATGATAAAGAAGAGACCGCTTATTTAGCGGTGCAGGGTGACTGCGAAAATAGCATGTAGTGATAACCCAGTCTTGTTATCGAAATAGACTCTAGCGCGCAGCCAAAGCCTGAAAGGTGAACAAAGTCGGTGTCTGTGTGAGAGGCGAGCGAAAGGGCCTAGAGTCTTGGAATCAGCAGTGTCGTCCCGACCCGGAGGAAATTGGGGCGCGTGAGACCGTTAAGTTCTAAAATTCTTTCAACCGAAGCGCCGTAGCGCTGGGCGATATGCAACAGGGTATCGCCGCGTTTGACTCGGTGGCGCACGACCCACGGTCTCTCTTTTCCCCCGCGTCGGCTCTGAGCGACCTGGACGATGGGCTCTCGTGTTGCATCAACAGGAACCTTCACCCGATAGCCCGCCGGAACTACCCGGGTTCGTGACGTGAGCGCCGGGTTCCATCCGAGAAGTTGTTGTTGCGTCAGACCGGTGGTTTTGGCTAATGCGCCCAGGGACGTGCTTTTCTGCAATTCGATTTCCCTTATGGCTAGAGGTGGATCGATCTCAATTCCGGGAAAGAATCGGTGAAGGTTCATGCCAATTTCGATGGCGGCCAGAAATTCTGCATAAAAGTTTTTCGGGGCGAATCCCCAACGGGAATGACTGAAGTCGCGTATCAAATCAACCAGGTTTTCCGACTGGACTTGCTCCACGGCGCGAACCATACCGGCCGGTCCATAATTGTAGGAGGTGATGGCGAGCGGCCAGTTGCCCAGCAGTTCGTAGCTCTGGCTGAGGAATGACGCTGCTGCGCGCGTAGATTCGATGGGATCCCTCCGCTCATCAATGTAGCGGTTTACGCGCATGAACTGCCGTCCCGTAGCACGCATAAACTGCCACATGCCCAAGGCGCCTGCATAAGAGCGCGCGTTGACATCGAATGAAGATTCCACCAAGGGCAAATAGGTGAGCTCTAGAGGCAGTCCCCGCTCTCGAAAAATCTGCTCTATTTGCGTCATGTATCGGCCTGAACGCTTTAGACCGGCGATGGTACGTTCTTTGATTCCCCTTTGCGCCTTGACGCGTTCCAAAGCGACGCCATGGGCCGCGGCGACTCGTTCTCTCTGCTCTTTGATAAAGTCTTTGGGACGATTCTCTTCGCCCACTTCCATGACCTCGTATATCTTGGTTAAATCGAGAGGGTCGACGAAGATCAATTGGGAGGTGCTGTATTCAGCGAAGATTTTCTTCCAGAACTCAACCGCATCTTCCAAGCCGGAGAGAAGCGGAAAGTTCGCTTCTGTGGACGCGTCGGTTTGGGCTCTGGCGAGCGCGGGCGAGAATGCCAAACAACAAAGCAAGAGCGAAAAAAACCATCGCGTCGCGCGCTTCATCGTCACCTCCATTGACGGATTAGAGTGAGCAACCATTGTGCCAAAAACCGTGAGCCGTGTAACGAGCGCATATTAAAAGATTTCCCCCGGAGAGACAAATAAATAAACGTCTCTTTCATGACAAATTTGGCAAGGATCGTCCAGCGATGAAAGCCCAGCGTCGTGTCCCCAACGCCTCTCTAGATTTGGAAGGGTTCACAGTGGCAGGCTTCCCGCCCGTGGAAAATGGGCTGCTGGGTTCCTGGTCACCCTTGTCCTCTCTGCGCTCGGAATGGCAGATCTCAGATCTCAGATTTTCAATGTGAGATTTGCCATTTTCAATCCCAAAGGGCGTGCCCACGAGTTCTAGTCCGATAACTGTAGGGCTTGTAACCGTGCCGAGTGGATTTTCAAGGGAATCTTGAGACCCTGGACTGGCAATGCCAGAGGGGGGCCTCGGGTGCTGAGCGGGGCTTCAATCCTTCCTCCCCGGAATGAACATTATTGACGGGAATTTGGTTGCTGATTATAGTGCAGGCGATTTCATGACCCAAATCTTCGGGGAGGCCGCTATTGGATAATACAACTTTGGTCGTTGTGGCCGAGTCGGTTCTGCGAGTAATCCTGGGATGGCGCTTTTTGAGCAGCGGCATCAGCAACGTTCGTCGATGGCCGAATCCGGTCCGCTCGGCCGGCCTTCTGTTTCCCAAGAACGCGAAGTTTTTCGGTCTTGCGGCAACGGCCTTGATGCTCGTAGGGGGAAGCGGGCTTGCATTGGGTTTACAGACGCCCATTTGCTCAGTGATGCTCTTCATATTTTTGATTCCGACCTTTAATTTCCACCTCTATTGGCTAAAGGTATTGCCGACGATGGTACCCGTGGTGAAGAGCGCGATCACCGAAGAAAAAGCGCAGCAATTTTTCCAAACCTTTGATCGCCAATCCTATCACTCCCACGAAGTGGGAATCGAAGATAACATCGTTCTCCTGGCGGCGCTCGCTTACTTCGCCGTTCGTGGGTCTAGCGGCTACGGCCTGGACAATCTTATGAGTGGGTGGGTGCTCTACCTGTTCTAGCTATATCCTGGGCGCTTACCCATGAGTCCTGAACCCCCCTCAGATACCCGCCACGAAGCGGCCGGGATTGAGTAAGCCCTGAGGATCGAACTGGCGTTTTATTTCTTTCATGATCGACACACTCGGCGGAGGCGGACCCCAGACGTCGATCCCCTTCTTGAATTCGGGTGGGGCCGCGAATAAGACCGCGTGGCCAGAATGCTCCCGTGCCAAAGCTGTCACCTTGGCAAAATTAACTGCGTCGGCCTGCTTTGCCGAAATAACCAGCCAAGCCAGGCCCGCTGAGACATCGTTGATAATCGTTGGCGAAAGGTTACCAATTCGCCATTCCTGGCACGCCTGCAGCATTTTGATGGCTGAAGCCCTGGGAAGGTTTAAACGGTAGATCAAATTATCCGGCGACAACTGGAAGTCACGAATTTCGTTCCAGAATCTTTCGTGGGAATGCTCTCGCAGAACTTCCCCCCCCAGACCGAAGCGCTCTGCCATGGCGCCCGCATCCTTGAGGTGGCGCGAAACGGTTTCCTCAAACCCATCGGTCCGGATGGCAGCGGCCCATTGCTGGTCGGGCTTTGTGAGCGCAACTGAATTCACGATGACCACGGCGGCAGGCTGAAGAACGGAGCGCGAAATCTCCTCCACGAGCTGCGCTGCCTGCGGCAGACTTCCGTATGCCACAAGCGTCGCCGAAGTTAGAGGGACAGGTGCCATCCTGACGGTAACTTCCGTGATGATTCCGAGAGTTCCCAACGAACCGACAAAGAGTTTGCACATGTC
>JBFJTQ010000526.1:0-3367 GCA_041625275.1 Binatia bacterium
ATCCCGATCATGCGCAAGAAGGCTCAGTACTTCGCCAAGAGGCTGCGCCGAAGTTATGGGGCGTTTCTGCCTGGCAAATTATTCGGACCCACTAGAGAGGTTCGCATAAAAATCCGAGAGCTGGAAAGGCGAGTCCACCGGGAGTTGGGTGAGCCGATCCTCCAGCAGAAAATTGAGGCTATTGCTGCCGTTGGAGCGGCCGGTTGGTCGGGGCTGGCCCTAAAGGCAAATCTCTTCCAGCATCCCCGTCTGGTTCGCAAGGAGCATCGGATGCCGGTGAGGGATCTGGTACTAACACGGAAAGCTTTGACGACACCGGATTCAAGTCTCTGATCGGATCGTTGGGATCTTCTCCTCCCACCCAGACCCTTGTCTGCTCCCCTTGAGTCGACGCATGTGACCGCCTTGGAGCAGTAAACAGGCCGGCCATGTGGTATGTTAAGAGCCTGTCGCCGCTGGCAGGTCAGATCAATGATACGCGACGAAGACGTTATCGAACGGATCAACGGCCTCTGGGCTCCCGTCTATCCATTCATGGCGGAGCACGTGATAGCGATTTCCGGATTGCGCTCGGGTCAAGTTTTGGATCTCGGTCCATTTGCCGGGGGTTTGGCCGTAGGCCTTCTTACGAAAAGCGCCGGCTTTCACGCCAAGGTGGTGGACGAGTCGGAGCGTTTGCTTCAATGGGCTGCCCAGAGGGCGCAGCAAGAGAATTGCTTTTCTCGGCTCACGCTGGAGCGTGCAAGGATCGAGCCGATCGCCGAGCCTAACGCCTCCTTCGACCTCGTGCTGGTGCGGGGCGCTTTCTTTTTTCTTACTCCGGCGCTCCTGCGTGAGATCATGAGAGTGCTGCGCGCAGGTGGGTTGGCCTGGGTGGGTGGCGGGTACGGGCCGCTTACTCCGGATGAAGTGATCGCGCCCATCGCTGAGCGGTCGAAGAAATGGAACGCGGACATCGGCAAGCAGAGAATCACCGTAGAGGAAGCAGAGAGCCTCCTCCTCACCGCGGGAGTTGCGTCGTCGGCCCGGATTTCGACCGGGGGAGGACTATGGATTGAGATCAGGAGATGATGAGCTACTGATCGTGTCGGGAATGCAGCGTTCGATTTTTGGGGTCTCTTGTTTCTTGACAATCGGGCGAAGCCGGGACGCACGAGGCTCCCAGCCGGGCCGTTGGCATCATGCCCGAGACGCGATCTACGGCTTCGTCCGCTTGAGGCAACCGACCAGTGAATTTTCCTGGTAATGCCTCGGATAACCGTGTTACAAAAGCCGCGAGAGAAAGGGCCTAGATGGCCGGGGGGAAAACGAAAATGAACGCATGGAGATCCGACACTTCGCAGATGAACGGCAGAACAAAGAAGAGGGCCGCATGCGGCGCAGCTTTTGTCCTGGTCTTGGTGTTTCTCTCATCCGGGGTGACGTCGGCCCAGACTAGGGACGAAACCTTGCAAGCCATCGCCAAGCTGCAGGGGAGCGAGAGGGAAACGAAGATCCGTGAAGGGGCGCGAAAAGAAGGCGGCTTGATTTGGTATTCAAGCACGACAGCGGAAGATTCTCTGGCTTTGAGCCGCAAGTTTCAAGAATCGCACCCCTTCGTCAAGGTGCAGCACTTGCGCTCCCCGAGCGAGAAATTGATTGAGAGAATCCTGCTTGAGTCAAGAGCGGGAAGCTTCAAGGCCGACGTGGTTGCCCTGCCGGAAATCGAGCTGGAGATCCTTATTCGGAGGAAACTCCTCTTGAAGCATGCCGGGGCGGATCAGCAGATTTTTCCGGCCAATGTCAGAGACTCGCGGGGTTACTGGACCGGGATCTACATCACTGCCTGGGCCGCGGCCTATAACACGAAGCTGGTTTCCGCGCAGGCAGCCCCAAAGACTTACGTGGACCTGCTCGATCCCAAGTGGAAAAAACTTATAGGCATGGACATCGAGCCCTACTCCTGGTTCGTGACCTCCCTTCGCCACCTCGAGAGCCGACAGGGAGGAGCGGCAGCGACCGAGTATTTCAAGAAATTGTCAGGCCAGGATATTCAGTGGCGCAAGGGACATTCTCTGATCGCTCAACTCGTCGCCGCAGGCGAATTTTCGATCGCGGCCGAGATGCAGGTTCATGCGGTGGAGAGGCTCAAAGCCCAGGGCGCACCGATTGAATGGGCGGCGCTCGATGGCGTGATCCCCATCAACAACGTCGGAGTGGCCATTTCCGCCGCCGGAAGCAACATTCATGCGGCGGTTCTTTTTTACGATTTCCTCCTCTCACGCGCAGGAATGGAGATCATCAGAGAGCGGCGCAGAATCCCCACGCGCCCGGATGTGAGCGTCCCGTACCTGAAATCTTACCGGCTGCTTCCTTTTGACTCACAAGCGGTGGAGGGCCTCGACCGCTACGTCACCCTCTTCCGCGATATTTTCAAGCCGGGGCTGTAACGGGCGCGGCGTTGCGGTACCCAGTTGCGGCGTCCTTTCCAGATTCATGGAGTGTGTCACATCCCCGGCAACGCCCGGGGGCAGCGCGACGCGAACTCTTAGCCCTAATCCGACATTTTCTCAGACGCGCTCGACCCGCAAGCCCTACAACCGTGGGCATGCCCTTCGGGATTGCAAATGGCAAATCTCAAATTGCAAATCTGAGATCTGCGATTTGAAATCTGCCATTCCGAGCAGAGCGAGGACGAGCCGGGCCTCGCTAGCCACGTGGTCATGTGAGTTATTGTCGGATCATGGTTAGACGCGGCTCTCAATCCAGTCCCAAGACTCTGGCCGGAGCTAACTGGGCCATGCTTTTGACTTCCTGCGGGCTCATTCCGTGATAGAGAAGCTGCCCGACGAAGACGCGAAAAGCCTCGGCCGCATAGGGATTGAAGGCTTGGCCTCCATCGACGGTCATGGCGCAGCGCTCCACTCCAACGCCTCTCGCACTTTGGATAATGGCCTCGGCGTTCATCCTCGGGCGATAGACGAGTTCGATGACCGCCCCTTGATCAGCCATCCGACGGCGCTCCTCGAGCGTTATCTCTTCCCGCACATGACTGACGACGATCCGCTGGATTTGGCGATGGTGGGCCTCTTGCACCAGTACGAGATGCTCCCGCGGGGAAAGGTGGCCCGTTGCGATCACCATGTCATTCGCTTTGACGATGTCCAGGATCTCGTGCATCTCAGGAACTAAACGGCCGCTTTCGTCGAGGATGGTGAGCCCCGGACGACCGCGCAACCCCACCGGTACCAGGCTGGGAGCGACGTCGCGCGCGACATGATAGGCGGAGTTCCAGGTGGGAGGAAATACCACCTTGCAACCGATATTGGCGGCGACCTCGACAGCGAAAGGGTTTAGCCCGCCGATGGAGTAATTGAGGACGACGGTG
>JBFJTQ010000527.1:0-3366 GCA_041625275.1 Binatia bacterium
CATGATTCGATAGCGCCGCTTCGGAACCCATTCGATCTCAGGCACGGTACTGACGGGCTGCATCCCCAAGCCAAGAAACACGATGCCCAGCTTGTCCGAAACTTCCAATAGCTCGCGTATGTGCTGGTTAAACTCTTGGTTCGTGCAATGGATCGTATCGCACGGTTCGCCGCTGAGCTCGATCTGGCCTCCAGGCTCGAGATGGATCTCGTTTTTGCCCCGCTTCAGGGCGATGATGTGACCGTCCTGTTCCTCCGGTTCCCAGCCGCATGACTCCACCAGCTCTTTGAGAATCACCGCCACGCCGCGCGAGCCGAAATAGGGAATGGCCCTGCCCGTATTCCTGTCAATGCCGACCTTTTCGTACTCGGTGCCCACGCGCCACTGGTCGCGAGGCTTCCCGGAGTCGTGGAAAAAAGCTTCCAACTCCTCTTTGTTACGAATGGGCAACATGATTGCGAATATTGTGCAGGAAGGGCGGGTAGATCACGCCCCTCTCGGTAATAATGGCGGCTATCAAATCCTGAGGGGTTACATCAAACGCCGGATTAAGAACCTTGACACCCGTTGGCGCGAGGGGTCGCCCGAAAATATGCGAGACCTCCTTGGGATCCCGTTGCTCAATCGGAATGTCCTTCCCCGACGAACAAGAAATATCGATGGAGGATGTCGGCCCTGCCACATAGAACGGGATTCCATGGCGCCGTGCAAGCACCGCGATTGCATAGGTTCCGATCTTGTTGGCCACATCCCCGTTTGCGGCCACCCGATCGCATCCAACCACAACCACATCGACCCATCCCCTCTGCATCAAGTAACCGGCCATGCTATCGGTAATGAGTGTTGCCGGGATTTTTTCCTTTTTAAGCTCCCAGGCCGTGAGGCGCGCGCCTTGGAGAAAAGGTCGGGTCTCGTTGACGAAGACTTCGACCTCGGCTCCTGACTCTTTCATGGCGCGGATGACACCGAGCGCAGTTCCATAGCCGGCCGTCGCCAGAGCACCGGCGTTGCAATGGGTCATGACACGCTTTGAATTGCGCAACAGTTTGGCGCCGAATCTCCCCAGGGCTTTGTTCGCCGCGATGTCCTCCTTGTATATCTTCAGCGCCTCTGCCTTGAGAAGCCGCTTGACCACGTCAATCCCTTTGCCGCGGTTTAGGGTGTAGACATTGCGCATTCGTTCTAATGCCCAAAAGAGATTGACCGCGGTGGGACGAGTCTTGGAAAGTGTCAACAAAATGCGCTCAAATCCGCGATCGAAACTCTTATCGTTCCCCTTTAAAACGCCCAAAGACACGCCCATAGCGGCGGCCACGCCCAGCGCCGGCGCGCCCCGAATCACCATCTGGCGAATGGCGTCGGCCACTTCTCGATAGTCACGGTAAACCCGGTAGACCTCTCGGTGCGGCAGCAGCCGTTGATCAAGCATGACGACCCGATTGTCCTTCCACTCAATGGTTCTCACGGCCATGGCAAGATTCCTATTTTCAAAGAGACCGAGTATAGTAGTTGAAAGACGCAAGCGTCAAGGGTTGCCAATGGAATTCTATCGCCTCTTTGGTTACCTTTCCGGTCTCCTCTTCGTCAAACCGGAAATGGAGCCGACCACCTTATATCTCACGGCTGCCTTGGTGCACGTTCTCGATGCCGCTCTTTGCTGCGTCATTGCGACCCACAGCGCCCGGCGAACCGTTCCCTGGACCCTGGCGGGCCTCGTCTTTGGCATCTGGGCGTTGGGCACGCTTTTCCTTTTGCCTGCAAAAAAGTTGGCGGCGAGCTAGCGTGCCGGGCTCGCGCCAGGCTCACTCCAAGCTAGGTCGCCGCTTCAGCCCGGGCTGCTGTGGAATTAGTCGGTCTGCGCGATTACATAGGCGAGACCGTGTTGACCCGTATGCGTGATGGAAAGAAACCAGCTGCGTATTTCTAACTGTTCCGCCCATTGAGCGGTCTTGCCGTGCAACACGACTCCCGGCTTGCCACTGCGAGCGCGTGCGACTTCGATATCGAGCCATCGGACCTTGGATCCCCAACCCCGTCCGAGCGCTTTCATGACCGCCTCCTTGGCGGCAAAGCGGCCGGCGTAGCTTTCGTAGCGGCCGCGCCGTTTTTTTTCACAGTACTGAATTTCATTGGCTGTAAAAACCCGCTCTCGGAAACGATGGCCGATCCTGGGATCCTCCAAGGCTCTGCGAATTCGTGCAACTTCCACCAAATCTACGCCCACACTGACGATCATTGAGGACAGTTTGCCCCGGCTGAGGGCGGCATGTCAACGACAGCATCTCTTACTGCCGCAAGCGACTCCTGCCAGAGGGTTAACTTGAAAATGGCATTTGGTGCATGGCGCCGCGCACCATTGGCCGTCAGCCATCTGCATTCAGTTTTCAGCCCTGAACGCTCGTCGCAGTTTCCCGACCGCTGATCGCTATGTTGTCCGTGTCATGCAAGGCTCCGCCATGAGGTTCACCGAACGAGTCGCTTCTCCCTTGCGTTGAGCTGCGGCACCCGGAATCGAGCGAATAAGGGAAGGGCACTTTCGCTTTTCAGGCAAACTGATGTTTCTGTGGGCAGGCATGTGGCGCTATTCACCAGGATTTGTTACGATGCCAACCATCTTGATGGAAGGAGAAACTGCACGGTGTTGAAACGCTTTGCTTTTCTGATTTCCTTTTTGATTTTGACATGCCCGCCGTCCTTTGCGTGGGCGCAAAAAGGCAAGATCAAAATCGCCATTCAAGCGCCGCTGTCGGGCGAGCAAGCCGCTCTGGGCGAGCATATCAAGCTGGGCTCCCAACTTGCGGTCGAGGAAGCAGTCGCGTCGTTCAAGAAGCGGGGTTTTGACCTTGTTTTCGTGCCCTATGACGATCAAGCCAAGCCCGAGGTCGGCGTGGCCAATGCGCGCAACATTGTCGCCGATCCCGACGTCCTCCTTCTTGTCGGCCATTTCAATTCCGGAGTCGCCCTTCCCTCCTCGGAGGTTTATAAGGACGCCATGCTGGCCATGATCTCGCCTGCTAACACGGCCACCGAGATTACCGACCGCGGGTATCCTAACGTCAATCGGGTTTGTGGCCGAGATGACGTGCAGGGTCCCGTCGGCGCCCGTTTTGCCTTTCATGACCTGAAACTCCGATCCGTCTATATTATTCACGACAAGACGCTTTACGGCCAAGGCGTCGCTGACAACTTTCGCGATGAGGCCGTGAAACTCGGAATGAAAGTTCTCGGCTATGACGGGACCGAAGAGCGTGCGAATTTCGCTCCCATGATCATTCCCATCAAGGCCAAGAACCCAGACCTTGTGTACTTCGGCGGCATTTATCACCAGGGTGGCCTGCTGCTGAAGCAGATGCGCGAAAAGGGAGC
>JBFJTQ010000528.1:0-3357 GCA_041625275.1 Binatia bacterium
CCAACGATCTCTTTGTCATCCACGGTGACAATCAAAATGGCTCCCAGAAACGACAGGGTCTCCAGGCGCAACCGGTCTGGCCGCTGCACGACGATGGCCTCTTGAAAACCGCTCTTGCCTTCGGGGCCGGCATAGTCGATCCGAGCGAGCGCCCGCAAGGAACGAAAATCCGCTTGGCGCTGGCGCATGGACTCGATGAGTTGTACCACTTCCCACTTCTTGGGCGGGAATTCCGGGGGTGTTGGAGGAACGACCACGGATGTGCAACCGAAAAGACCCGAGATGAGCGAAGCGTTGATGATGAGGTTTGTCAAAAGCCGGCGAGTAGAGAATATCGACCACCGAATACGTGGGCTCAAATCTTTTTCTCCAAGCGTTGGATCTTCTCACGAATTCGATTGATCTGTTCCGCCTCCTTGGCGTTCTTGAGCGCCTCCCGATAGCGATGCAAAGCCCGGTCTGGTTTGCCAATTTTTTCGTAGGCGTCGCCCAGGTGTTCAATGATGGTGGGATCGTTCACCGTGATTTCCACAGCGCGCTCTAGCTGCTCCACGGCTCTGACATAGTCGCCCTTTTGATAATAAACCCAGCCCAGGCTATCGATAAAAAATCCGTCGTTCGGTTCGAGTTTCAAGGCCCGCAAGATCAACTGTTCCGCTTCATCAAGCTGAACTGCCATTTCCGCCCAAGTGTAACCGAGGTAATTCAAGGCGGGGGCGTTTTTCGGATTTAGCTCGATGGCCTTCTTCATGTTGGCGATGGTCTTTTCCTTGTTCTTGTTCTCGTCATGAAGCGCGCCCAATTGGAAATAGGCCTGATCGTTCCTTGGATCCAATTGGATCACACGTTCCATCGCTTCAATGGCCTTGGGATAGTTCTTTGTTTTGCGGTGGAGGGAGGACAGAAAAGCGAAAATTTCTTTGCGGTCGTTTTTCTTTCGCACTACGGCTTCAAGGACCTCAATGGCCTTCTCCGTTTGCTCGCCGCGATCATAAAGGTAGGCCACTTGAACCCGAGCATCGATGTACAGGTCGCTTTTTTCCGAGACGCGGGAAAATTCCGTCAGCGCCTTGTCGTGCGACTTTAGTTCCGCGTATGTCGCCCCGAGATAGTAGCGCGCTCGATCATTGTCCGGGTCGCCGGCCAAGACGAGATTGAATTCCGTTGCCGCCCGTTCAAAATCACCTTTTTCGAAGGAAATCAACCCTATCTTTATTCGCGTCTCACGCGGGTCGGCTCCCGCAGCCTCCAACTTCTCGAATTGCTTTAGCGCTTCGTCCAACTTGTTCTGGCCTACATAAAGATCGCCCAGGCGCTTTCGTGCCCATACATTCTGCGCATTGACCTGCAGCAAGCGCTGGTAAGTCTGGATCGCGTCTTCGGTTTTCCCTTGCAGCTCGTAAACCAGGGCCAAATCCATGAGCACGGCCTCTGATTTAGGATTGAGCTCGAGCGCTTTGCGGTAGCTCTGCTCGGCCGCCAGGTAAAGCTTGCTCTTGGCACGAACCCTGCCGAGGTAGTAATGGCCAAACAGGGAGTTGGGATCCAGCTTCAACAGCTCTTCGAGGTATGCGGTTGCCTGCGGGTAGTTTTCGACCTGCAGGTACAGGGCTCCCAAGTAAAGCAGCGCTTCCTGGTTTTTCGCGTCAAGCGCGAGAACCTCATGGTATTCCTTGAGGCCCTTTTGATTCTCACCCAGGGAAGAATACAGGCCGGCAAGCAATAGATGGTTTTCCACGCTTTTCGGCCCTATGCGCGCCGCGGCCTCGGCCTCGGCGACCGCTCTTTTGAGATCTCCTTTTCTGATGTAGAGAGTCGCGAGGCGGTAACGCAAGAACCCATCTTCCGGATTGGTTTGGGCTGCCGCTTCAAACTCGTTGAGGGCCTCATCAAAACGACCTTCCCCCAAAAGCAAGTTGCCCTTGAGGAAATGAGATAGTCCCTTGGCTTCGGCCGGGATCTCAGCCTTTTTTTTATGCAAAAATGGAGTTTCCGGGGCCCAGGCAATGTTATCAGGCGGGGGCTTGATGATGGGTGCGGCGGGGGCGCAAGCCGATAAAATTAAAAGGCAAATCACTCCCCCTAACAAGCGGATAGCCATTGCTAAATCGTTAACATACTCACCAGAGACGGTCAATGTGGCCCGAGTTGGCTTCATTCGCTTCGACAACTATGCTAATCGTCTTTCCATAGTGTTGCATGCGCCTATTTGACTGCCATGATGGCCCCAACTTCGCGTGACCATGTGAAACGAGAGATCGCTGACCTTCGTCGGCAGATCGAAAAGCACAACTTCCAGTACTACGTTCTCGACGATCCACAGCTCAGCGATGCGGAATACGACCGCTTGTTCCAGCGTTTGGTGAAGCTGGAAAGGGAATACCCAGAGTTTGCCTCGCCGGAATCGCCGACGCAGAAAGTCGGAGCGCCCCCCCTCGAGCGCTTCAAGACGGTGCGGCATACGCTTCCCATGTTGTCTCTCAACAACGCAACTGACGAAGAAGAGATGGCGGAGTTTGACGATCGCATCGGGCGATTTCTGAAATCGTCGGGCCCGATTGAGTACGTTGCAGAGCCGAAAATCGATGGCGTGGCCGTGGAGCTAGTATACGTTAACGGCAAGTTTACCGTCGGCTCGACGCGCGGCGATGGAGTCAACGGCGAAGACATTACCTTGAACCTGAAAACCATCCGTTCCATCCCTCTTTCGCTGCAACGGGCCAAGCGTCCCATGCCGCAGCGCCTGGAGGTACGGGGTGAGGTTTTTCTCTCGCGCCAGGCTTTCCAGCAATTGAATCGAGAGCGAGAGGAAGCGGGGCAACCCTTTTTCGCCAATCCCAGAAATGCCGCCGCCGGTTCATTGAAACAGCTCGATTCCACGATCACGGCAAAGCGGCCGCTGGACATTTTTTGCCATGGGATCGGCAGCGCGAGCGGGGTCAACTTCACGAGCCACCTGGAATTCCTCGAGGCGATCAAAGAGTGGGGTTTGAAACCGGTGCCCAACGTCAAGGTTTGCCGCAGTTTTCGAGAGGTGTTGAGTTATCAAGCCGAGATGGAGCAGCGACGGGACGAGCTGCCTTACGAAATCGACGGACTCGTCGTTAAGGTGAACAGTATCGATCTCCAACGTCGGCTAGGCGAAATCGCGCGCTCGCCGCGCTGGGCCATCGCTTACAAGTTTAAGCCGCGCCAGGCTATCACGCGCATCCTCGATATCCAGCCTCAAGTTGGCCGCACCGGCACGCTCACGCCCGTGGCGAGTTTGGACCCCGTACCCATCGGAGGCGTGATCGTCAAAAGCGCGTCTCTTCACAACATGGATGAAATCGAGCGCAAGGATATCCGCATCGGCGA
>JBFJTQ010000529.1:0-3353 GCA_041625275.1 Binatia bacterium
CAGACTGCGCAGCGCGTTGCGGGGGTTGCTAGGCTCATGAGGCGTGTCTGGGAAATCATTGCCACACTGGCGACGAGCGACCGGGGGCTGAGAGTCCTTGCCCTGGTCATCGCCGTGGGGCTCTGGCTTGCCGGCCAGCGCGACATCGAGAGAGCCATAGAGGCTCCCATCGAGTTCCGTAACGTTCCCGCAGACCTGATGGTGACGGAGAATCGCGTCGATTATGTCGTTCTGCGCCTGACCGGGCCGCGCACGTTGGTGTCCACTCTGGATGCGAACGACGTCAAGCTGTCGGTTGACCTCAGAGGCGCCAAGTCCGGTTTAGGCAGCTATCCGTTGGGAGGGAGCTCTCTTAGCATCCCCCGGGGGGTTTCGGTGGCCCGCATCACTCCCCCCGTGATTCATCTGAAGCTCGATGCCGTGATGAAGCGATCACTTCCGGTAAGCGTACGTTTTTCCGGCAATCCTCCGCCGGGCTATAAGATTGCAGGAACGGTCGTGGAACCGGAGACCGTCTCGGTGCAAGGGCCGGCAGAAGAGGTTAAACGGTTGGCTACAGTGGAAACGCTTCCCATCGACATCGAAGACGGCCGCAATCCCGTCCGGCGTAAAGTGAGGCTGTGGGCGGATGGGAAACCGTTCTCATTCACCCCCGAACAAGTCGCGGTTTCCGTCACTGTGGCGGAAGAGGAGATCGCGAGGGAGTATGCGCGCATCGAGGTGAAAGCCAAAGACTTTGAGGGAGCGTACAGCGTGACTCCCAAGACCGTTTTTCTGCGCCTAGCCGGTCCGCAGCGCATCCTTGGCAAACTCGAATTGAGCGCCGATCAGGTCTATCTAAACCTCGACAATCTTTCCCAAGGTGAACACTCGGTGCCTCTTAGCGTCAACCTTCCCCCGGGGGTCAAAGTGTTGGAACAGAGGCCGGTGCAATTCAAGGTAAGAATCATGAAAGTTAAAACTTAAGCATCATGGGGGCATGTTTTCCATGACTGGACCACACGACAAAGGAGATCCACCACAGCGGCGCCTCTTTGGTACCGACGGTGTGAGAGGAATAGCCAATCAAGAGCCCATGACGTCGGAAATGGCGCTGCAGTTGGGGCGCGCCATTGCCAGGGTATTGCAAGACACCGTGACCCAGCGGAGCGCGGAATCCGTCCGCTCGCGACCGCCGTCGCTGACGAAATCCCAGGGCGGGGACAAAGAGCACCGATACAAAATTCTCATCGGCAAGGACACGCGGCTTTCCGGTTATATGCTGGAGACGGCACTCGCCTCCGGTATTTGTTCGATGGGCGCCGATGTGCAACTTGTTGGGCCGCTGCCGACTCCGGGGGTTGCCTTTTTGACGCGTAGCATGAGAGCCGATGCCGGTGTCGTAATATCGGCCTCCCATAACCCGTACCAAGATAACGGGATTAAATTCTTTTCTCGCGACGGGTTCAAGTTGCCCGACGAGATTGAAGCCCGGATGGAAGCGATGATCTTCGACGGCGTGACCGAGCATAATCGGCCCACGGCGTCAAAGATCGGCAAGGCCTTCCGCATCTCCGATGCCGTGGGCCGATATATTGTTTTTCTCAAGAATTGTTTTCCGCGCCACCTCACCCTGGAAGGATTGCGCATCGTCGCGGATTGTGGTCACGGTGCGGCGTATCGTGTTGTCCCGGAGGTCCTAGCGGAACTAGGCGCCGAGGTGATTCCTATCGGGGTGAATCCTGATGGGGAGAACATCAATCGCCGCTGCGGAGCGCTTCATCCCGAGACGGCGCGCGACGTGCTGCTGCACGAAAAAGCCGATTTTGCAGTTTCACTGGACGGAGATGCGGATCGCGCGATGTTCGTCGATGAAACCGGGGACATTCTCGACGGGGATCAGATCCTGGCCATGTGTGCCAAAGATATGCACGAACGGGGAGTCCTCAGGGGCCGCACCGTTGTGGCCACGGTCATGAGCAATTTAGGGCTGGATTTGGGACTGAAGCCCTTGGGTGTACAGGTCGTCAGAACCCAGGTGGGCGACCGATACGTCGTGGAGCGAATGCTCGAGGGCGGTTACAACCTGGGGGGCGAACAATCGGGCCATATTGTATTCCTGGATCACAACACGACCGGCGACGGCGCGATCACTTGCCTGCAAATACTGGCGCTCATGATGGAAAAGGGTAGGCAACTGGGGGAGCTGAAGCGTGTGATGGTCCGCTTGCCACAGGTGCTGCTCAACATCCAAGTCCGAGAGAAGAGAGATCTCGCGAGCATGTCCCGAGTGAAAAAGAAAATCGCCGAGGTGGAATAGCGACTGAAGGGGCGGGGGAGGACGTTGGTGCGTTACTCCGGCACCGAGATGCTGGCGCGGGTGATGTTGGAAGGCGAGAACGAAGCGCAGATCCGCGAGATGGCCGAGCAAATTGCGGACGAGATCCGTGCCGAGGTGGGGGTGTAGGATTGATCCGCCTAGGCGTCAATGTGGACCATGTGGCGACGGTGCGGCAGGCCCGGCGGATCGATGTCCCGGATCCCGTCGAAGCGGCCCTGCTGGCGGAAGGGGCGGGGGCCGACGGGATTACCGTTCATCTGCGGGAAGATCGCCGCCATATCCAGGAGCGCGACGTAAAGCTCCTGCGCGCGAAAGTCAAGACAAAACTCAATCTAGAAATGGGCGTCACTCCCGCCATGCTCGCTTTGGCCGAAAAAATTCGCCCGGAGAATGCTTGCTTCGTTCCCGAGAAACGCCGGGAACTGACGACCGAGGGGGGATTGGACGTCGTGGCTCACGAGCGCAAGATTAAACGGGCCGTGGAACGTTTGCAGGACCGGGGCATTCACGTCAGCCTGTTCGTGGATCCCGACAGAATGCAGGTCGAAGCCAGCAAACGGATGGGAGCCCATGCCGTTGAGATCCATACGGGAAAATACTGCAACGCTTCCGGGAGACAGAGACAAAAAGAACGGCTGGCTGTTGTGGCGGCGGCGAAACTGGCGCAGAAGTTAGGGTTAGAAGTTCACGCCGGTCACGGCCTCAATTACGACAATGTTTCCCCGATCGCGGCCTTGCCTGAGATCGTCGAGCTTAATATCGGTCACAGCATTATTGCCCGCGCCGTTATGGTCGGCATCGACCAGGCCGTCCGGGAAATGAAGGCAATTCTCAACCGCGCTCGTGACTCGTGATCGCGGCCGGCAGCGGCCCTGTGAAATTTCAACGAGCCTATTGTTGAACGCCCACATTGAACCGTGAACCATGATCGTTGTTACGGCTGAACAAATGCGGGAAATGGATCGTTTGACGATCCAGAAATACGGCGTCCCAAGCCTCACCTTGATGGAGCGGGCGGGTGAAGCCATCGCCG
>JBFJTQ010000530.1:0-3350 GCA_041625275.1 Binatia bacterium
ATATGCGGCCCCACGGGGTAAGCTGGCTCATGCCCAAAAACAAAGATGCGTTTCGCCGAGGTGGAGGCGAGGTCGTTAGCAAGCCATGCTAAATTAACGGTGTGAGGGTTCCCTGCCCGGTTGGTACTAAGCATCACAAAATGGGAATCCATATAATCAAATGAATACGTCATATAGGTCTCCCCCGGGGGCCCGTTATCCGGCAGGTCGTTGAAAATCGACTGCCATACCGCTTCAGAACGGGTGCTTCTTACCTCATGGTTGCCGACGCCCGCGTACACTTTCGCCCCGTGCATATCGCTTGCATAGATGGGACTCATCACGTCGCGCCAATGATTAAGCTGTAAAGCCAAGTGAGGGTCGGCAGGACTACCGTCAACAAGATCACCGGGGAACAAGACAAAGGCCGCATTTTCCGTTACGACAAGATCAGCTATGCGGGATAGGACATCGTCATTGACGCCGTTAGTCTCTCCCCTGCTATCGGCCATGACCACAAAACTGAACCGTGCACCGAATGCACTAGGAGCCGCGCACAGGATTATTACTAAAACCAGACTCAAAACAGACAATACGGTTTTTCTTTTTCGTCTCATCTCAGACTCCGATGCGCGGAAAGTGTTTCAGGCCGAACCGGCCCCGCGACCAAAAAAAAGCCACCCATACCCTGGCGAGCTCATCGCCGAGCATGGCTGGCTCCACGCTCTCCATAATTCCCCCCCAAAGAAGCGCTGGTATTACCTGTTTATGGCTCCACCATCAGTTCGAGCCGATTAAGCACGGAGGAAATTCTTTCTTCGAATGTCTCTAGTAACTCCTAGGGGCGTGGGATGTCAAGATACAAGCTTCCAGCGACATTGGTAATTGATGTTTGCTCGTGTTTGCGTTTACGGGAGCGCAGTTCTCGAGCAAAAAACGGACCGAGACCGAGCCTATAGAATTTGGTTGTGGCCGCTTATAGGGGGAGCAGATTATCTTCTGGCACGCCCGGGCAGTTTCGAACCCCCAACCGAAGACCGACGTTGGTTCCGATCCCAAACAGCCTCAAACCGAAAAAAAAAGCAGCATCGTTCTGGAAGCCTATTCGACTCTCGGTTTTTAGGTCATTCTCTCCTGTTCCCCGCTCTTGTGTAGACACAGTCAAGACAGTTGTGGAATCGACTTCGGCCGCGTTTCAACAGCCCCTGGCGGGAGAAAGCTTCCCTTGATTTTCTCATGCACATGGCCCCGCCGGGAAACAAACCGCCGCGCATCGGGTTTCTCACACGAACGTGTTCTGCAAGCCGCCCTTGCTGATTTGATGCGATGAAAAGAAAAGTGAATGGAAGCAGTTCGCAAACAGTTTCGAACTGGATGTGAGCTGGGCGTTTCTTATTGACCTGGCTTCCTTTTCAATTCGTCCAGGCGTAGCGCCGCCTTTTTCGCAAAGTCGCTATCCGGATGTGTCTGTATAATCCGCTCGTACAATTCCCGCGCGTGCTTTTGATTATTTTGCACCTCCTCAAACTGGGCGGTTTCAAAAAGCTCCTTGGGACTCTCGCCGCAGGCAGCGATGCCGAATAACAGGCATAAGGCGACAGCTCTGCAGATCAGCGACTTGCTCATTAACATGGGCCGGTTCCTCTCTATCGGGCGTTCATATGTTGAATCTAAGATATCAGCGTTTCAGTATCGAAGGAACCTTTCTTCCATGAGGTTGCATTTTTACCTGAATGAAACCCAAAGAGACGCCAAGGAGATTGTCCATCGAGTCCACTGGAATGTCTTTACTTTAACAAAGAACAAGGGCGATAGGCGGAAGCCAATGAAAATCGGGGCCTCGGGGTCGCAGTCGTTCAAGTTGCTAAACCGCTTCGCCCTGTTCATGGAGCAAAAGCGGCCAAGTCTACGTCTGCCGACGCCATACCTGTGCCGGCTATTCGAAGCCGCGAAACGCTTCGGTCTCCCGGTGCTCATCTATTTGGTCACATCTAACCACGTCCATCTTTTGGACTTGATAAGGCAAAAGCGAATTCGGATCTAACTCGATTCATCGCGAGGTAAAGGGTTTCACGTGACGACTACGCCTCGCGGTCGAAGTTAACCCTCTGCGCGTCATGTTTGCTAAAATCGGGAAACACCAATATGTTAAACTACTTTTGTAGCACAGTACGGAATTACCGAGAGTCGGAGCGTGGTTTGACCTCCCGTACCGCAAGCCCCTTCCCCTGTTCGACGGAGCCGCGATGACTACGAGTAGGATGCCCCGCCATATCCGCACATGGAGCCCGGCTTGACCGACATCGCCAGCAACGAGAATTCAGATAAAAAGGGGCGAGGTATTTTTTTCGGCTGGTATTTGGTCGCCGCGAGCATCGCGACTAACACGATCTTCTCCGCCGCCTACTTCCAGGGTTTCGGCGTTCTCATTATCCCCATAGAACGCACCTTTGGCTGGGACCGTTGGGTCATTTCAGCCGCCATGTCGCTGCGCCAGTTGGAGTCCGGCATTCTCAGCCCCGCTGTAGGATATCTGCTGGATCGCTTCAGCGCGCGTAAATTGATTTTCTGGAGCGCCGTCATCTCAGGCATCGGCTTCATCGGACTCGGTTTCACCACCGGCATCGTCACGTTTTTTCTCTTCTTCGTGGTCATTTCCGTGGGAGCATCCGGCGTCAGCCACTCGGTCACCTGGCCCGTGATCGTCTCGCGGTGGTTCCGTCGCAACCGCGGCCTGGCCATGGGGCTTGCGGTAACGGGTCCCATTTTCGGCTCGCCTATCGTCATACTAAACACGCAGATAGAAGCGGCGTACGGGTGGCGCATCCTCATTATCGGCTATGGAATCCTCGTTTTGGTCGGCATCACGCTGCTCAGCATGCTGGTGCGTGACCGGCCTGAGCCTTACGGTTTGCGACCTGACGGGGTTCCGCTGGATGAGGGCGCTTCTGCGGGACACCCAACCGCCCCGTCGCCCCGCCGGCCGGATACCGGGCTCACGCTCCATGCCGTGCTTCGCACCAAGGAGTTCTGGCTGTTCACGAGCTACTTGGCGGGGACCTTCATCGTGAACTCCGCCTTTCAAGTTCATCTGATTCCCTACTTTCAGCAAGACATGGGACTTACCCCGGCCGGGGCGGCCGTGGTCTTGTCCATGGTCTTTATTCTCAGCGGAATTGGGCGGGTTGGCGGCGGCCGACTGCTGGACAAGATGGATTATCGCCTCGTTCTGGCAGCCGTTGCCGCGCTGATGGGCTTTGGCCTGTTGTACCTCCAGCTGGCGGACGCCAATACCGTCTTGGCCGCATTGCCTTTTGCGCTGATGTTCGGCGTCAGCTTCGGGTGCCTCGTTCCCATGCGTGGCGCCGTGG
>JBFJTQ010000531.1:0-3341 GCA_041625275.1 Binatia bacterium
CAGCTTCATCGGTATTCATCTGAATCAGGAAATAATTGACAAGGCGGACAAGGTGATTCGCTGACCGATCCCATGGAACCCCAAGCAGAGATCATCAGAAGCATTCCTATTTTCTCGGGCCTTTCCCGCGAAGACGTCGCCAAAATCCTCGGCAAGATGGAGGAGGTGTCAATCGGCGAGGGAAAGAGGATTTTTTCTCAAGGAGATAAGGGCGACGCGTTTTATCTGATTCAATCGGGGGCGGTTCAGGTGGTATTGGAAAGCGGCGCCGGCAAGTCGGAAATTGTCGCGGCCCTGGGACCGCGGGACTGGTTCGGAGAAATGGCGTTGCTTACCGGCGAGCCCCGTTCGGCGACGATTTTCACAGTGAAGCCGACGGCTCTCTGGCGGCTCAGCCGAGAGTCGTGGGATGAGTTGATCGACAAGCATCCCTCATGGTTGCTCCAGTTATGCGCCACGCTCAGCAAACGCGTTTCCCAACTGGACCAGAAGTATGTCACCGGCCGCGATGCTTTCACTTCCTTGGCTGAAGAATTTTACGCGTCGAGATCCTCTAAGCAGCAACGGTTCTTTCGTCATGCCTGTCTGCTGAAAGAGATCGACACATCGAACATCGAAAGACTTTTGGGTTCAGAGGACGCACATCAATTCCTCGCCGACCTGGAAAAAAGCCAGTTTCGACTGATCCGCCATTTGGAAGGAACGAAGTACGAGCTGCAAGATTTCTTCAAAGACTTTCTAGTGGAAAAACTCCACGCCACGGAGGGCAAGGAAGCCGAGCCTATCTTGCATGGGCGCATCGGCGCCGGGTATGAAGCCCTCGGCAATTGGCAGCGAGCAATTCAGCATTTTCTCGAATCCGGCGATTTGCCGAGAGTGACGGAACTGCTGCTTTTGCATCAGGAACCGTTGCTTGAAGAGGCGCCGCGTTTCGTGAGCGACGCCACCGAGTCTCTACCCCGCGAGGAACTCTATTCCGATTTGCGCCTGGTACACTTGAAGGCAACCGCGCTGGCACGCAGCGGCGATCAGCATGGCGCCATCAAGTTTTATAAAGAGATACTTTCCCAGCGCGCTCGGGGTATGCCGGAAGCCGACGCCATTGCGCGTCATATCCGCATGGCAGACACCTTAGCCCAAAGGGGCCAGCACACTCAGGCGCTCGCCTGCTTGCGCGGTGCCCTCGACATGGCAAATCAAGACACTGCGGGGGCGACGGCGGGGCTGTCGGGGGGATTCACGGAAGAAAGTGATTCGCTGGAGCCCATACAAGCAGGCGAGGCAATTGACGAACGCCATTTTTTTTCAAATTTGCTCGCCCGTCCGACGGGCTGGCTGCACAACTCAGCGCCAAGCAAGTGGTTCGGCGCCGTTCTCGGCCTGGCAGTGTGGGGCTACCTTTGGTTCGGTGAACCCGATCTCAATCTCGATGACGGGGCCACGAAATTACTCGGGTTGTTGTCTTTGACCCTGATCTACTGGATATTCTGGGTCTTGCCGGACTACGGCGTAGCCCTGATCTTCGCTCTCGGAATGATACTCACGGGTCTGGGGTCCCGAGAAGCGGTTCTTGGAGGATTCGCCAGCACCACCTGGTTTATGACCCTGGGCGTCCTCGGCTTGGGGGCGGCGATCACCGGTTCCGGCCTTTTTTACCGCCTCTCGCTTCATCTGGTTCGGCACTTCCCGCTGAGCTATTACTGGCAAATCGTCGGCATGGGTTTCATGGGCATTGTTGTGATGGCTTTGATCCCGCAGCAAACCGCGCGCACCGTGGTAATCAGCCAGATGCTGGTGAACCTATCGGAAAGCCTCGGTTACAAAACACCTTCCAAAGCGTCCACGGGCCTGTTCGCAGCGAGCTTTCTCGGCCTGGGCCAGTTGGGTTTTCTGTTTCTTACCGGTTCCACCACGAGCTTGATCGCCTGGGGGCTACTTCCCGATGACGTTCGCGAACAGTTTACCTGGGGATATTGGTTTCTCGCCGCATTGCCTCCGACGCTGATCGTTGCCGTAATAGTTTTACTTGGCATTCTTCTTACCTTCAGACCGGAGTACCCGCCCAAAATTTCTTACAAGATGGTGCAGACTCAACTCGACATTCTGGGACCTTTGTCCGCCAAAGAGTGGATCAGCTTAATCATCCTTTGTTTGACCGTGACGGGATGGCTGACAATTTCGTATCACGGAATCAACGGCGCTTGGGTTTCGCTCGCTGCATTTTGCGTGCTCGTCAACACCGGTGTTTTGGGCTGGGGGATGGTAAAGAGAGCCATAGACTGGGAATTGCTGATTTACATGGGCGTGACCTTGAGCATTCCGACGCTTTTGACCCAGGCAAGAATTGATCAATGGCTCGTGGAGATTATTTCTCCGGTAATCGAACCGTATATGAATAATCCGGTTTGGTTCTTCGTTATCATCGCTCTGCTGACCTATGCCTTGAAGTTGTTATTCACGAGCTTCCTTACGGTTGTTACGCTATCGGTAGCCTTGATTCCCATATCCATCGATGTAGGGATGAGCCCGTGGATCATTGCGATGATCATCCTGATGGCGTCCGAGGTTTGGTTCTTTCCCTTTCAAGTGGACTGGCACACGATGGCTTACGCCGTTACGGATAGAAAAGGGTTTAGCTACGCTTTTATGTGCCGGGTGCATCCTTTTTACGCCCTCGCCTACATCGTGGCGCTCATTGCAGCCATACCGTATTGGAGATACCTCGGATTGATGGGCTAAAAATTAGATTTGGGGTCTGTGGTATTATCGTTTGTCCAAACAAAGAGTCGCGGTAGCTAATGCGGGACCGTCGAGTTTAGCGGATTAATAAAAAAGAATTCACAATGATTCTGATCGGCGCCAAAAATCTTAGTTACCCGCGGATCGAGGCCGGAGTTTCCCGCCGGGTCTCGACCAGCGACCGGCCATTTCTGTGGATTTTCATTCTGTCGGCATGGATTCTCTCGAGCTTCCCGGGTGTCGGCTTCGCCGACAGGCTCGTGTTGATCTCTCCCCATTGGGAAGGCATCAAGTACGAATTCGAGCGCGCGTTCAAGGCGCGTTACCAGAGCGAGACGGGACGGAACGTGGAGCTGGAGTGGATCGACGTGGGAGGGACTTCGGAAACGCTGCGCTTTATTCAGTCCGAATTCAAGAGCAAGCCGGCGGGAATCGGTATCGACATCTTTTTCGGCGGAGGGGTCGATCCGTACATGGCTCTTAAAGCGGACGCGCTCCTCCAGCCCTACAAGTTACCTCGAGATCTGCTGGAAGAAATTCCGCCCCTGCTGGGCGGCATACCTTTGTATGATCCCGATCATACTTGGTACGGCGCGACCCTG
>JBFJTQ010000532.1:0-3341 GCA_041625275.1 Binatia bacterium
GATCAGCATCACGGTAAAGGCAGCGCGCACTTTGATCTGCGTGGTGGCGTGACTCAGCTCTTCGAAGGTCCGCCGCAGGGTGGTGAATTTGTTGACCAGACTGCCGAAACGGTGCACGAGGCCAAAAGCGACGAAAAGTAATCCGACGAGCAAAATCCGCGAGGTCAGGCCGTGCGAGATCATGGCAACGCCCACAGTGATCAGCAGCATTGTGGCAAAGTCGGCAATCACCGCGGCGATGATGATCGACTGCCCGAACGGCTGTGTGCTGAGTCCCTTTTCTTTTAGAACCGGAACGACGACCCCTAATGAGGTCGTTGAAAGGATCAAGGCGGTAATCCAGGAATTGCGCGTAAAACCGAGTTCAGTTAACCCGAAGCCGGCCACGCCGGCCAAGAGCAAAGTCAGGCCAAATGTGAGAAGCCCCAAGACGCCGGGTCCCCAAGGGGAAGGTTTTTCGTACCGCCCGTTCGCGCCGTAATTTCTGAGCCCCCGGAAATCAATTTCCATGCCGGAGAGGAACATCAAGAACACGAAACCAAACTCGGCGAGCATGACGAGCACCGGATCGTGCGGGATTACCCAACCGGTGCCGCTGCGGCCGACGATGAGCCCGGCGAGGATCTCTCCCACAACCACCGGAATAGATAGCCGGCTCATGTGCGAGAGCAGGAGCGGCACAATAAAGGCCAGGACCACAACGATGAGCAGCGGTGCAAAGGAACGAGTCTCTTCCATGATGTCGAAGGGGACTAGAGCAAATCCTGGGGAAATTATCAACTACGCAGTCATGCGTGCGTTCGGTCGATGCGGCGAACGATCTCCTGTCGGAGGTTAGCGAGTTGCGGGCTGAATTCCACGGGGTAGGTTGCTGGATTGCGTATGGCTTTGATGGGCTCGGGCAGAAGCCGGAACTCTCGTTGAAAGGTTAATCTGGAATCCTCCAAGGAAGGCAGGGGGCTTGCGATTCTGCCGTTCTCCATGACCTTTGCGAGCAGGGCTTCCGCATGAGGCACATGTTCATCGCGTAAGGCAATAATATCCTTTTGTAATCGTCCGTCGGCTGCCGCCACGCGAAAGATCTGCTTTCTTCCCGGCCAAGAAACTTTCCCCGTGCTCAGCTTCAAGACCGGCCGGCCGTCATACTCGACTAGCTTATAAGCGATGTCGAACCAAGGCGCATCTCCCGAAACCCCCATTTTTGTTCCCACGCCGTAGCTGTTGTATGGGGCGTTGGCCGCCGAGAGTCTGGCTAAATCGTATTCGTCCAAACCGCCGCTGCCGATGATCTTGACGTCCTTGAGCCCGGCATCGTCGAAAACTTTGCGAACGGCCACTGCCAGTGCCCCAAGGTCACCGCTATCGATGCGGACTCCTTGTAAGCGCTGACTCCTTGCTGCCATTTCCTTGGCTACCTGGACCGCCTTGCGCGCACCCTCGACGGTATCGTAGGTGTCGATCAAAAGGATGGAATTCTTGGGGAAGCTGGAAACGAACGCGCGGAAGGACTGGATTTCTTCCTCGAAGCTTGAAACGAAGGAATGGGCCATGGTTCCCACGATGGGGATGCCGTAGTACTGTCCGGCGCGGACGTTGCTGGTGCCGGCAAAACCGGCGAGGTAGCTCGAACGCGCAACCTTCATGCCGGCGTCGATGCCGTGGGTGCGGCGAAGTGAGAAATCAACCACCGCCCGTCCGTCGGCTGCGTGCACGCAGCGGGCGGCCTTAGTGGCGATCAGGGATTGAAAGTTGATTTGATTGATGATGAAGGTTTCGACGATCTGTGCCTCGACGACAGGCGCTGTCACTTCCAACACGGGTTCGTCCTTGAAAAACAGGCGGCCTTCGGACACAGCCCAGACCTCCCCGGTAAAACGCAAGTGCTTCAAGAAATCAAGGAAATCGTCTGTGAACATGCGTGTGGAATAAAGATAGTCAACGGCGGCGGAGTCCACGCCAAATTGCTCCAAAAACTCAAGAACGTCACGCAGTCCGGCGGCGACGAAGAATCCACGATGCGGGGGGTAATCGCGAACAAACAGGCTGAACGTAGCCGGCTCCAGTTTATGGCTCTGCAGATAACTCTGGGCCATGGTCAGCTGGTAGAGATCGGTCAATAATGCCAGGTCTTTGGGGTTCACGCGACTTCCAAATCCAGGAAAGTTGACGGAGTGTAGTGTAGAAATTCCCTGAAGTAAATACAACTTTTGCGCCGACCTTGGAGTTGATTTATGGGCATCCTTTTGTTAAGTAAACGAGTTAATTGAAGGCTGAATGCCACTTAGGCGAGATCTCCGTTTCCCGCTGGAGTGGTGTTCAAAAACTTCGACCAAAAGGATACTGAGTATTAAAGGATCTTTTGGGGCGAGTCTTGGTGATTTTGGCCGATTGCAAAACAGGCGGCCCCAACCCTGTGGCCCGCGATTAGGTTCGGCCCGCGGTTCTTCTCGTTTCTAAAAGATCAGACATAGTGTTTGCCCGTGACTTCCCGCGGCGCCTTGCAGATGGTGGGGGCTAGCGGGTGCTACGCAACACTCAAACGCATTCTGGGAGGACAAGAAATTGGACGTCATTGTTTGCGGAAAGGTCATTCCCGCGAGTTCGGTCATCATCGAGATCGATGCCAATACAAAGCGCATGGTCCGCAAAGGGGTGGCCCATGAGCTCGACCCGGCTGCGGCCATTGCGGTTGAAGAAGGGCTGCGGCTGGTGGAAAAAAACGGCGGTGCCGTAACTCTCATAACGATGGGTATGAGCGACGCAACGATCGGAATTCGCAATGCGCTGGCGATGGGGGCCACTTCCGCGATTCATATCCTGGACGATGCGGTCGCCGGTTCCGACACTCTCGGCACGGCAAAGCTGCTCGCCGCCGCCATCAAGAAGCAGCCTTTTGATCTCGTTCTCTGCGCGACTGAGAGCAGTGACAGCTATTCGGGCATCGTTCCCGGCCAGATTGCCCAAATCCTGGGGATTCCGCCGCTTACTTTTGCCAAAGAGCTCACCGTTGAAGGAAAAAAGATCACGATCAAGCGCCAGAGCGAAAACGGCTACGATGTGGTGGAGTCTAATTTGCCGGCCTTGGTGACGGTAAGCAGCGGCATGAACGAGCCGCGTTATCCACAACTCAAAGGCATCATGGCCGCAAAGAAGAAAGAAATCAAAATTTTCACGGCAGCCGATCTTGGTCTCGGAGCCGATCACGTCGGGGAATCGGGCGCCAGGGAGAAGGTTCTGACCATCGGTAGACCGGCGGCGCGCGCCTCAGGGAAGGTCGTCACGGACGAAGGCGAAGGCGGAAAACAAATCGCTGATTTTCTAGCGGGGATAAAGGTGATTTA
>JBFJTQ010000533.1:0-3335 GCA_041625275.1 Binatia bacterium
CCACGCCGATCTGTGGGTACCCGTGAATATCGGCAGCGATGCCGCGCTGGCTCTCTCGATCTGCCAGGTCATCTTGCGGGAGAAACTCTTCAGGGAGGATTTCGTCAGGGAACAAACGGATCTCCCCCTGTTGGTCGTGGAGTCCACCGGCAAGTTCTTGCGTGAAAAGGACCTGAAAGCGGGGGGGCGGGAGGATATTTTTTATTTATGGGACCTCGCCTCCGGCAAGATTGCGGAAGCGCCGCGCAAGAGCCTTGCCCTGAACGGATTAGTGCCGGCCTTAGAGGGGGTGTTTTCGGTTGCTACCCCTCAAGGTCCGTTGACGGTGAAACCCCTCATGGCGACATTGCGCGACCATCTCGACCGTCACTACACACCGGAGCAAGCGAGCGTCATCACGGGGACGTCGACGCCCATCATCGAACAATTGGCGCGAGAGATAGCCGCCGCCAAAGGTGTCGTCAACATCAGCACATACAATTGGGGTAAGTTTTACCATGGAGATTTGATCGAGCGGGCGATTCTTCTGGTGTTTTCCCTGTGCGGCCATATCGGTCACCGAGGCGCGACCTACAGCGCCTTCTCCATGATGGGCCTGGACACTTCTATTGGGGGTCTGGAACGGCGCGGCGACCAGATTATCCTTTCCGCTGCGGGCGGCGATCCCCGCTTCGCCCAATGGCGCGAGGACGGCTACACCGACGAGATGATTCTCTACGAGTACGTCCATGAATCGTTCGCCTCGGGGCGGATTACGCCCACGTCGCTCATGTACTTCATCCATGGCGGCATTCTGGAGCTGTGCGAAAAAAACCCCCAATGGGACCCCTGTCTGAAACGCCCCATCGGGGAATATGTGCGCGAGGCATTCGAGAAGAAGTGGCAGTTCCTCGCTCCGGAGCCGGATAAGGATCCACGTGTGATGTTTGCGCTCGGGGGCAATTTTTTGCGCCGGGCTCGATGCACCAATATATTGCTGGAAAAATTCTTGCCTAAATTGCGTTTGCTCGTGTCCATTGACTGGCGCTGGAATGCCACGGCGCTTTATGCCGATATCATTCTCCCCGCGTGCAGCTGGTACGAAAAGACGTCCACTTTTATGGTGGCGTCGCCTTGCCAGCCCTTTGTCCATGTCGTCAACCAGGCGGCGGCGCCGCTTTATGACTCCATGGGAGAGTGGAAAATGTTCTGCCTGCTCGCCCGCAAGATTGAAGAGCGGGCGCGCGAGCGCGGCGTTGTCAGTTATAAGAACGCCAAGGGCGCGGAGTTTAATCTCGCCGGCCTGGAGCGCAAGGTTACCTTCGGCGGGCTCTACAGCGAGGACGATGAAGAGGGCATCGCGCGGGACGCCTTGCTCAACGCCAGTAACGTCGAGCCCGTTGATTGGGAGGAGTTCAAGGAGCGCGGTTTGGCCCAGTACACCGGCGTGGGGACTGGCATGCGCTCGATCGGGAACGCCTGCGATGTCATACCGGGTGAGCCGATGGTTCCTTTGACTTGGCACACCGAGCGTAAGGATCCTTATCCGACGCTCACCCGCCGGATTCAGTTTTTGATCGATCATGAATTGTTCAGAGAGTTAGGCGAGGATCTGCCGGTCCACAAAGATCCGCCGATGGCCGGAGGCGACTATCCGCTGCAGATCACCGGCGGGCATGCGCGCTGGAGCATCCACAGTGAGCAGGTCGATGACACGCTTATGCTGCAACTGCAACGCGGCGAGCCTGTGATGTTCGTGAGCGAGAAGGATGCGGCGGCCAGAGGGATCAGCGACGAAGAAATGGTGGAAGTGGCCAATGACGTGGCAACGTTTCGCATTCGTGCCGTCATATCCTCCGCCGTAAGGCCCGGCCAGGTGATTATCTACCACGCGTGGGAGAATTACCAGTTCCCTGGCTGGTCCCACTTTAAAACCGTCATGGCCTCGCCTTTGAATCCCGTCGAACTGGCCGGGGACTATTTCCAGATCCGGCCCATTACCATGAGCAATTACCCCGGCTTCAGTGACCGGGACACGCGTGTCGAGATAAGAAAGGTCGAGGCCCATGCATAGTGACCTGAGGGAATGGATCGAGAGAGCCGAGAACTTTGGGAAACTGGTGCGCGTTGCCGGCGCTCATTGGGAAAAGGAGATCGCCGCTTTAGCCGAGCTGTTTTGTTATAAAAAGAAGTTTGACACGCCGGCGCTGCTCTTTGATGAAATTCCCGGCCATCCGCGCGGATACAGAATTTTATTTCACGAGCTCATTACCCCTTGGGCCGTAGCCTTGACCATGAATTTTCCCCTCGAGTATGAGTCGCTGATGGATCTGGTCAAAGCGGTGCATCAAAAATTCGAAAACCTCGCAACAATCCCGCCTGCGCGAGTCGCTACTGGGCCCGTCATGGAAAACGTCCAGCAAGGAAAAGACATCAATCTTCTCAAATTCCCCGTGCCGCTTTTTTCCGAATTCGATGGCGGCAGATACATCGGCACGTCCGACTGCGTCATCATGAAAGACCCGGATACCGGATGGATCAACCTCGGCTCCTACCGGATGCAACTGCACGATGAGAATTCAACGGGGCTCTATATCTCCCCTGGAAAGCATGGGTACCTTATTCGTCAGAAATATTTTGAGCGGGGATTGCCCTGTCCGGTCGCTATCTGCCTGGGGCAGGATCCGCTTCTTTCCTTGTTTGCGGGCAATGAAGCTCCGTATGGAACGAGCGAGTACGAGCTTGCGGGGGGTGTTCGAGGAGCTCCCATCGAGGTGGTTGCTGCGCCGGAGACGGGTTTGCCGATTCCCGCGCGCGCCGAAATCGTGATCGAGGGCTATTGCACACCGGGCGACAAGAAGGCCGAGGGCCCGTTTCCCGAATGGACAGGGTATTACGGCAGTTCTAGCAGAGAGGAGCCCGTATTCAGGGTCAAGACTGTGATGCACCGGCACGATCCGATACACACGGCGCGCCATGAATTGCGCAGCAAGTCCTTTGACTTCAGATCGCTCATGCGCTCGGCTCTGTTGTGGAAGGAATTGGAGCGAGCCGGGATCCCGGAAATAAAAGGGGTCTGGCGCTACGAGCAGGCCGGGTCGCGATTTTTCAATGTGATTTCCATCAAGCAGAGATATTACGGCCACGCAAGGCAGGTGCTCCATGTTGCGGCCCAAACCGCGGCGGGTGCATATGCCGGCAGATGGGTGGTCGTTGTTGACGACGACATCGATCCCGCCAATATCGACGAGGTGTTGTGGGCCATGGGCACCCGCTGCCAACCGGCAACGGACATAGAATTCATTAACCGGTCCCGAAGCACGCCCTTGGATCCATTATGCTTTGACAAGAACAAG
>JBFJTQ010000534.1:0-3333 GCA_041625275.1 Binatia bacterium
CCCGACGGAGGAAAGCGTCATGGAAATAAGCGTCTTCTCAGCCTCGGCTAGGCTCATCCCAACGTGAATGATCGACGCGGCGGTCTGACTCTCACGGTTTTGAGCGCTTACCTCAAGGATCCGTGCCGGGAGAAGGTCGGGGGTCAACTCAGCCCCTGGCGCCATGACGACCGCCCGCTGGATGACGTTTTTCAACTCGCGCACGTTGCCGGGCCACGGATAGGACCTCAGTAATTGGTAAATTTCCCGGGACGCGAGGCGAATGGCCTTTTTATACATTGCGTCAAAGCGCGAGATGAAATGATTCGTGAGAAACGAAATGTCACCGGAGCGTTCCCGAAGCGGCGGTAAATGAATTCGGATGACGTCGAGACGATAATATAGGTCTTCGCGCAGGCGTCTCGCCTTCACGGTCTCTTCGATCTGTTCATTGGTCGCAGCGATGATCCGGGTATCGATTTCAACGTCTTTGTTGCCACCGACCCGATGGATGGTCTTGGTTTCCAGCGCGCGAAGCAAGCTGACCTGCAACTTTTCATCCATCGTTGTAATCTCGTCGAGGAAAATGGTGCCCCCGTGAGCCTGCTCGAAGAACCCTTTGTGCGTCTCCGACGCGCCGGTATAGGCTCCTTTTTCATGCCCGAACAATTCGCTGGCGATGAGCTCATAGGGAATCGCGCCCATGTTGACGGGCACATAGGGATAGGTTTTTCTATCGCTTCTCCTGTGAATGGCAGCGGCCACCAAATCTTTTCCGGTACCGCTCTCGCCCGTGATGAGAACCGGGGCATCCACGGAAGCGGCCTCGATGACTTGCTGAATCACGGCCCGCATGGGCAAACTGATGGCCAGGATACCTTCAAACTCCGTGGGAATCAGCAACTCCGGATTGCGCAGGTCCGAGTTGTCGGTATCTGGATTGATCTCCAGCACTGCACCGATTAATGCTCCCAAATCCACGTCGGGAATCGGGCGCTGGATCCATTGATAGGATTTCGCCGCGATGCTAGCGAGTGGAGGTTCGGCAGAGTCCGAAACGATGAGTACCTTGCTGTTGGGATGTTGCCAGGAGAGCTTTTGAAGCGCGTGGACGACTTTCAGCCTCTCCGCGACTCGGCCATTAACGTCGCAGATCACAAGATCGTATTTGCTGGCCGAAACTTTTTCCGCCGATAACCCGATGTCGGTCACGGCTTCAACAGACACGCGGTCTGAAAACCGGCGTTCGATTAACTTGCGGATACCTCCCCTTTTCTCAATGATTAGAACTCTGGCCATATCGTCATTTGGCTAACGTCATCACCTTTTCGTAAGCGGTATCCTACCTTAATCAAACTTTACAGGAAAGATGCCCAATCGCTCGGCAGCGCGTCGAAGAAACCGTGTTGACCTCATCAAGGGTGAGTGTTAGCGTTGGATCGGTAGAGGGAGCGTTTTCCCCGGTCTGTGCGGTGCAGTGAACAGGGCCATGATTAGCCCGGAGAGGAGCTTTTATGGCGGTTCAATCTGGCATCACGAGGTCCCCCGCCCGCGTCTCCCAACATTCGGCAGTTTCCCGCGTATATGTCGAGGGCATCAGCGCCGGTATTTTAGGAGCGGTGACCATAGCGATATGGTTTTTTGTACTCGACGTCTTTGCCCGTCGGCCATTTTACACGCCCAACATTCTCGGCAGCGCGCTGTTCCGCCGCGGCGTTGGGCTCGATGAGCTGCAAACACTCCCCATTTCGCTTGAGATGGTGCTGATCTACACGTGGGTGCATGGTCTGGCCTTTTGCGCCATCGGGGGAGTGGCCTCTAAACTTCTCTCGTTGGCGGAACGAAACGCGAATTTCGGGTTCGGCATCTTGCTGTTCTTTGTAATTTTCGAATTCGGCTTTGTCGCCGCCGCTCTGGTTTTTGCCGAGCCGATTCTCCATGCGCTGGCTTGGCCTGCGGTTTTGGTGGGGAATCTTTTGGCCGCGGCCGCCATGGGTCTATATTTCTCGCGCCGCCATCTCAATCTATCGATACGACCTTGAGCGGAGACTCGCCGTGAAAGCGTGGATGTACTCCGGTTCCGATAGGATTTCTACTTCACGTTGCGTGGAAGGAGGTCAGTTCCATGCCGATCATAACGATATACCAAGGGGCATCGGGCAGCGGACAGGAGTTAGCCGAGGCTGTGGCCAGAGAGTTGGGCTGCGGCTGTATAAGCCGAGAGGTTCTCGTTGAAGCGAGCCGTAAGTACGGCATACCTCAGGCGAAGCTCAAAGAGGTTGTCGAGAAAGGGCAGCCCTGGCTGGAACGTATGCTGCAAAGTCTCGTACCCTATCGGACCGCTCTGCAAGCTGCCTTCTGCGAGCTTGTGCAAGGTAAGACGGTCGTCTATCACGGGCACATAGGACACGAACTCTTACCCAACGTTCGTCACGCCTTAAAGGTGCTCCTCACGGCGCCGATGGAGATGCGTGTCGAACAAGTTCAGGAGCGCTACAAGCTGAATCAGGCAGCGGCACGACGTTACATTGACGAAATCGACCGCGCCCGCACGCGCCGGATCATGGCTATGTTTGATACGGACTGGCGGGATCCAAGCCGATACGATCTCTCCCTCAATCTCGGCAAGATGACTGTGGCAGAAGCGACCCGTATGATCGTGGAAGCGTCAAAACTGCCGGGGTATCAGTCGACCGCAGCTTCCGAAGAGCGTTTGCGCAACCTGACTCTCGCCATGCGCGTCCACGCGACGCTGATTACCTCGCAAGAATTAATGGGTGCGCGATTGGAGGTCAATGCAGACGGCGGCAAGGTTTCGGTATCCGGAGCCGTTCCCTACTGGGTATCGGATGAAGTGATCAAAAGGCAAGTCCTCCAAGTTCCAGGCGTCGACCGGGTGGAAACAGACTTCACCGTCGCTCCTCCGGAACTCGCGTAAGGCTGTTGCGGCCATGATGGCCAGGTGGCGGAGTCGCCTACGAAAGTGAAGAGGTCCAAGGGCTTATTTGTTACGTTTTCTGCATCTTGAAGCTGAGGGCGCCCGATTGTGGTATCCAGACCGGCCAAACGCAGAACGAGATCGGCCCCGAAGACGGTGCCGCGGGTTCGCCCCGCGCCCCATGGGGCGCCGAGCGATAACGACAACCCATTGGGCACCGACGGCTTTGAATTCGTCGAGTATGCGGCTCCCGCGGTTTCAGTCCTCGGTGTGTTATTCGAAAAGCTGGGCTTTAACGCCGTGGCCCGCCACCGCTCTAAGGACGTAACGCTTTACGGGCAGGGCGACATCCATTTCATCCTCAACCACGAGTCCCATAGCTTCGCGCAATCCTTCGCCCGGGTGCACGGCCCGTC
>JBFJTQ010000535.1:0-3332 GCA_041625275.1 Binatia bacterium
CAGGATGAGAAAGAACGTGGGAAAACAGAGCATGACGTCGGTGAAACGCATGATCAGGGTATCGACGGTCGTGAATCCAAGTTTCAAGTCGCCATAGAAGCCCGACACTCCTCCCAGGGCGATGCCGATAAGCACTGAAATCCCGACGGCGATGAAGCCGATGGAAAGCGAGACGAATGATCCCTGGAGCATCCGCGCCAGCACGTCTCGACCCAGCTCGTCGGTCCCGAGCCAGTAGCGTCCGCCCAGCGGACGGTTCGCCTCCGGCACCCCCTCGACACTCGCCAAGGCCACGGGCGGCTTGAATTTGTCCGGCAGCCGCACTGTGGCAGGGTCCAAGACCGCTGTCCACTCGGTCAACACCTTGCCCGCCAATGCGGCAAACAGCAACATGGCAAGAACCACCAGACCCATCAGCGCCAGTCTATTGCGCTTGAGCCCCGCCCAGGTTTCCCGCAGTAGCCCGGGAGCCGGAGCAAGGACCGTGTCGTTTGCGGTCAGACGGATGGGATTGGGGTTTTTCGCCATCGTCAATGTAACCTTATTCTCGGGTCCACGACGGAGTAAAGGATGTCGGACAGGAGAGTTCCTGCTAGCGTCAGGACCGCCGCAATAAAGTTCAATGTCAAAATCACCGGAAAATCCCGCGCGAGAATCGCTTCATAGCCCAGTCGGCCCAGACCCGGCCAGGCAAAAATCTGTTCGAAGATGACCGAACCGCCTATGAGAGACGGGAGCAGCAGCCCGAACATCGTCACAAAGGGCAACAGAGCATTGCGCAACGCATGCCGATAGATAACGATATCATCAGGCAGGCCCTTCGCGCGCGCCGTGCGCACGTAGTCCTGGCCGATTACTTCCAGCATCTGTGAACGGACATAGCGCGACAGGACCGCGATCCCGCCGATGGCTGACATCAATGAGGGAACCACGAGGTGCCACACACGGTCCATCCAGCGATAAGCCGGCTGCGCGTTTTCCATACCAAAGGTCTTCATGCCGATGACGGGCACATTGAAGGTATCGACGACCCAGAGAATGGCCAGATAGGACAGAAAAAACCCAGGGATGGAAATAAGCGTGTACGCGGAGAACGTGGTCGCGCGATCGTAGATTGAACCGCGCCCTAGAGCCGCGTAAATCCCGGTTGGAAACGACAGACTCCAGACAATCAACGTCGCACATAGAAAGAGCGGCAGCGAATTGAGGAATCGACGCCAGATCTTTGGCAGCACCGGCTGGCTGTCCTTAAAGGATTTGAGCTCACCGGTAAAGAGGTCGCGCATCCAGTACGCGTACTGAAGGTACAGTGGATCGTCGAGGTGAAAAGCGGCCCGGATGCGGGCTATATCCTCGGGTTTCATACGCGGGTTGTTGGGGTCGACCTGGCTCGGCTCCCCCGGGGCGAGATGGACAACCGAGTGGGCAATGACGGAAATGACGACCAAGAGAATAAGCCGCTGCGCCAGGCTTCTGGTCAAAAATGTCAACATGACGGTCTCGTCTCAAAAGTCCGGGGTAAACTCGAGTTTGCGCCACTTGTTGAAATAGTACGTAATGTTGCCGCCTTTGGTCGGATAAATCTTGACGTAGCGTTCCTTGCCGTCCGGCGTCCGTTCCACGATAACGATTTTCTTGTCCAGCACGCGCGTGGCGAGGCCGACATAGAGAAACGTGTAGGGCTGATCTTCGGCGATGACGCGGTGCAGTTCATGAGTCAGATCCCGCTGGCGATCGCGGTTATATTCCTGCCGAATCCGCAGGATCAACTCGTCGGCCTTCGGATTATTGTAACCGACAAAATTCAACTGCTGCGGTCCTGACTGACTTGAATGAAAAATTTGATAGATATCCGGGTCGATCCCCATGCTCCATCCCAGGACCGTGGCATCGAACGAGCCCGTATTGATAAAGTCCTTCAAGAAAACCGCCCATTCGAAGTATTGTGTGTTGCATTTGACGCCGATCTTCTTCCAGGCGTTTTGCACAATGGTCATGATGTTTTTGCGGATCGGGTTGCCGCTGTTGGTGATCAAATTGAACTCGAAACGCTTGCCGTCCTTCTCGAGCCAGCCCTCCGAGTTGGGTTTCCAGCCCAGCTCCGCCAACAAGGTGCGCGCCCCTTCGGGATCATAGGGAAGCGGCTTGACATCGGAATTGTACCACTCTGTGTTTTGCGGATAGGGGCCGGTCACCTGCTTGCCTTCCCCGTACAACAGATACTTGATGATCTCTTCGACATTAATGGCCATGCCTAACGCCCGCCGCACACGCGGATCGGCGAACAACGGCTGACGATTATTGTAGCCAATATACGTGTAGCCGAAGCCGAGACTCGAAAAGGACTGATAGGCCTCGTCCTTTTTATAGCGTGCGACCTGATGTGGCAGCGCTCCATAGAAGTCAATGGCACCGGTGCGAAACTCAACTTCCTGCGTGAGAAGATCGGGAATGATGCGGAAATAGTAGTCCGCATACTCCGGCGCCCCGTCCCAGTAGGCCTTGTTTCTATTTAAGTGAATGAATTCATCAGTCTGCCACTCCACGAAGCGAAACGGGCCGGTGCCGATGGGCCGGCGATTGAACTCGCTGTCACGCATGCCGAATGCAGCTCGAGCTTCGGCCGACAACGCGCGCCCTTCCATCTCCTCTTTCAGCGCCTGATCATTCAACAGATGCTGCGGCAAAATCCCCATCGTCCAGGAATAAATCGCCGGCGAATAGAGCCGTTTGTAAATCACCCGCACGGTGTAGCGATCAACCGTCTCGATTTCCTTGATGGGTTCAAAATCGGACGTGCGCGGCGACAGGTTCTTCGAGTTCATGATCGCCTCGAAGGTAAACTTGACATCGCCGGCATCGAACTCATGGCCGTCGTGAAAAAGCACGCCGCGCCGCAAATTAAACAAGATCACAGGGTTGTGTTCACCGACTGGGAGGACCGTGGGCAAGTGCGGGCGGATCTTTTCCAGAAGTGTCGGCGCCAGCGGAGTTGCCAAGTATTTTTCATAGTGCAAATCATCGAAGTAGCCCGCGCCTAACACGGGCTTGAGGCGGAGAAAAAGATCCTGATCAACTTCATTCAGCGAGAACGCGACACGCTCTGGACGGCGGATCGTGACATCCACCTCGGTAAACTTGGGCGGTCTTGCGCCGGGACTATCCGGTATGGAAATTTTCACCGTGTGGGTATCGGGCGGCAGCAACCGCACCTCTCGAACGTTCTTTTTGAGCTCGGGGAGCTGATCGCTGTCCAGCGCCCGGCGAATCTGACGCATTAGCTCCTCGCCAACGGCAGGGGACCCGTTTGGCAACCGCTTGCCCGGATTTGC
>JBFJTQ010000536.1:0-3329 GCA_041625275.1 Binatia bacterium
GCCCCCTGGATATAGCGGTTACGCAGAGAGGCCGTGGTGTCTCTGGCGAGCCGCAGCTGTAATTCTAAGCTCGCCAGCAATTCGCGCTGCCTCCGCTCACGGGCCAGCGCGTCTTCGACTTCCTGCAGCGATTCAAGGATCTCAGCGCGGTAACTTTGGATCGCTTCGGATACCACTGCTTTCGTCCGGTCCACCTCGGCAGCGCGCCGGCCGGCGTCGAGCAATGGCAGGGTAAGCTGGCTGACGAAGGTGGCGATCCAGCTCGTGAACAGAGCGGACGGCGAAACGGCCGAAGTCTCGTAAGCGGCGCGTAGATCAATCCGTGGATACCGATCGGCGATGGCAACCGCCACTCGGGAATCGGCCGCCTCGATTCGATATACCGCCTGTCGCACGTCCGGGCGGCGCTGAAGCAGCTCCGCTGGAACTCCGGTGGCCGGTAAAGGCGGCAGCGTGATGAGCTCGCGGCGCTCTGGGAGTCGCAGGGATGTTGGAGTCCGGCCCAGCAGGGTGGCAAGGGCATGCTCCCTGAGTTTGATTTCGGCGCTTACTTCGGCGCGGTCGCCGCGACGATCCTCGACCAGCTGGCGTTGGCGCAATACGTCCGCCGCCGGCACCTGCCCTTGACGAAACCGCAGAGTAACCAGCTCCAACAGTTGCTCATTATTGGCAATTTGACGGACCAGAAGGTCGAGCGCGGCGCGTTGCTCGATCAATTCGTACCAGACCGTGGCCACAGTTGCCGAAAGCGAGATCGCCGCAGCTTGCAATTCCGCTTCCCGCGCGCGCGCGTCCGCCGCCGCCGCCGCCACGTTGCCGCGCACCCGACCCCACAGGTCGAGCTCGTAGCTGGCGACACTATTAAAGCCGAAATTGTCCCTGCGTACGGCCGGCTCGCTTTTGAACCCGCCACCCTCGGCTCCCACGTCAAGGGCGGGAAAAAACCCCGCCCGCTCTCGTCGCACGATCGCGTGGGCTTGCGCCAAACGGTCCGAGGTGGCGCGCAGCGAGGGGTTATCAGCAAGGGCGGTTTCGATCAAAGGGTTTAGCTCTGGATCCCTGAAATCCTCCCACCATTTTTGCGCAGGCTCTCGAATACCGGATTCTGAGAATCGCGGCGGCAGGTCGGTGCCTGGGTCGAGCGGTGGCCGCGCGGTGCTACAGGCGGCCAACAATAAAATCGCCGCGCCGATCGCGGTTTTATAGGAGAGCTCGCGGTTCATTTTGAATCTCTCTTTTTGATTTGTGGGCGACTAACACCGTTAAATCCGGCGCTGGCAAAGGTCACAAGTTCGCGCAAAACCTTCTTGGTATCGTTGGGGTTGCAACGTCCCTCCGAAATCCATGCGACCATAGAGCGGTTCATCATAGTATGTGCGAGGGCGCCGAGCATGAAGAAAAAGCGCCAGCTGAACTGAGTCGGCGAAACTTCCGGCAACGCGCGTTTCAACGCCGCGGGAAAGCGCCTCAGGATTTCACCAAAATGCTCCTGTAAAAGGGGTTGAAAATTCTCTCCGGCTTCAACGAAGATGCGGCCGAGAAATTGAATAAAGAACGAGCCCCCCGGTGTTTTGTCCGTTGCGAACCGAAGCGGGGGCTCCAGGAAGGCTTCTAGGACTTGCTCTGCGCTGGGGGAATGGTTTCGGGATCGTGCTTCGATCAGGTCAAGTCTTCTCAGGCGTTCGCCATTAATCGGCGCCAACCGTCGCTGCAAAATTTCTCGGATCAGGTCTTCCTTCGATCCGAAATGATAGGCGATGGCGGCGGCATTGACGTCGGCTGCGTCCATGATGCTTCGCAGGGAGGTTCCTCCAATGCCCTGCTCCGCGAAAATTCGCTCCGCAACATCCATGATATGTTCTCTGGTAGTCGCCACCGCAGTTCCTTTCTCTTGTCTCTGCGTCGCCTCTACTTGTCGATTCAATCAATTGATTGAATCATATGATGGAAGTTCGTTCAAGTCAAGGAGCTCCTTTTTGAAGGGTTTTGCGGCACGCATATGCATGGGATTTTCCGGGGGAATCGCAAGGGCGACAGGGATGGAACCTGTCAGGATGGACACTCGGTATTGTTCTGGCCGGAGCGTTCGCGGTCAATGGGCGCTAGGTAATCACCGACTCCGCTCTGAACACCGGAAGAATGTGCCGAAAATGACAAAACTCATTTTGCCAGGAGTCGGGCGCGCCAGGGGTCGCCCGGCGCTATTAGCCGTGGAAGAGATCGAGCTGCGGCGTGGTCGCGGGACGCCGGAAATGCTTCGTCGTCAGTTCCGGCCAGCGTCGAGTGATGCCGGCCTTTTTCGTCGCCATGTGAAACAGGTCTTTTATTTGCTCGGCGAAAATCCCGTCGCCGCGCATGCGCGTCGTGAAATTGGGATCGTTGAGCTCGCCGCCGCGCATGGAGCGGATGCGATTCAACACCTTTTCCCTCCGGTCGGAAAAATGTTGCTGGAGCCACATCTCGAACAAAGACTTGACCGCGAAGGGCAGACGCAGCGCAATGTAACCCGCGAAGGTCGCGCCGGCTTCCCTCGCAGCCTGCGCGATGGCCGGGGCCTCGGCGTCCGTGAGTCCCGGAATCACCGGAGCTTGAATGTAGCCCGCTGGAACACCCGCATTCGCGAGCCGCTCAATCGCCGCCAAACGCCGCCCTGGGCCGGAAGCCCGCGGCTCCATCACGGACGCGAGATTAGGGTCCAGCGTCGTGATGGAGATGCTTACCCCGACGCACTGGTAACGCGCTAGCTCCGCCAGTATATCGATGTCCCGCGTGACGAGATGATTCTTGGTTACGATGACCACCGGGTTGCGAAATTCCAAACACACTTGTAGACAGCGGCGGGTAAGCTCTTTCCTTTTTTCCACCGGCTGGTAGCAATCGGTGACGCCGCTCATCCCCAAGAGTTGCGGCTTCCATTTGGGACTCGAAAGCTCCTTGCGCAAGAGATCCGGAGCGTCCTCTTTCACCATTATTTTGGTCTCGAAATCGAGGCCGGCGGAAAACCCCAGATACTCATGGGTCGGGCGCGCATAGCAGTAAACACACCCGTGCTCGCAACCCCGGTAAGGATTCACGCTGGCGTCGAAGCCGACGTCGGGGCTTTCGTTGTAGGCGATGATGCTTTTCGAAGAGTCGATTAGGTATTGAGTATTGGGAGAAGGGATCTCTTCGATTTCAAGCGTTTCCGGGATTCGCTCGAACGACTCGAAACGATTCTTCGGATTGCTGGCCGAGCCGCGGCCTCTCACCGGGAGCGGAGTTTTCACAAGTTCCTATTGAGCGGCGGGAGGCGGTTCGGCGCCGGATGCCGCCGCCTCCGCCGCGGGAGC
>JBFJTQ010000537.1:0-3328 GCA_041625275.1 Binatia bacterium
CCGCTCATTTATCCCGCGCGCGTTGAATCGTCAAACGGAAAAATATTGCTGCGGGGGTGCGAAATTGGTTGGATATGGGATCTCATCTCTTAAGCGTGTCGGATGAACAATTCCGATAAACCGCGAATGGCCCGAAGGATTCTGTTTGGTGAAAGACAAGCGGTCTCGGCGCAAAGAAGTGGAATCAACACCAAGGCAGATCCTTTTGCCGCGGTCCATCGTGAAAGCGATTGACTCTACAGTTGGTTACGCATAACTTAATGCCGGCTACAGAGGGCGGGGAATATCGAAACCGCGATGCCGCGAGTTATCTATGGCAATCATACGTAGCTGAATCCAAGGAGGTTTGCGATGGGAGTATACGCAGTGAATCGCGATTTGAAGGAAATGTCGATTTGCCCGGTCTTAAATTGCGCGCTGTACCGGGTTTCATGCCTCTTGATGACGCTGGTGTTTGCCGCTTTTTTCCTGGGCGCCGCTGCGGCATCTGCGCAGGAGGGCAGGCCGCTCCGGGCCGGCTACACGTCGATCTCCGGAAACATGACTCCGCTTTGGGCCGCCCGCGAGGGAGGATACTTCAAGAAGTATGGCCTCGAAATGGAACTCATCTCGATGCCGAGCGGCAACGAGGGTATGAATGCTCTGATCGCCGGGGAGCTGGAGTTTTTGGCTATCGCTGGCAGCACGACGGCATCTGCGGCCGTGGGCGGTGCGGAGGTCGTTGCTCTCGCTACGACGATCGAACGGTTGGTGACTAGCCTCATGGTCGTGCCGAGCATACAAAAACCTGAAGATCTGCGCGGCAAGTCCGTCGGGATCAGTCGCTTCGGCACGTCCATCGATACCGGGGCGCGGATTGCAATTCAGCACTTTGGGTTTGAACCCGTGAAGGACGTGTCTATCGTGCAGATCGGCGCCATGCCCTCGATATTGGGGGCCATGCGTGGGGGACGGATTCAAGCAGCCATTCTCTCCTATCCATCAATCATACAAGCAAAGCGGGAAGGATATCGGGAAATGCTCGATATCGCCTCGTTGGGAATGGCCTATGCTTCTACGGGAATCACGGTGCGGCGCAGCTACGTGCAGCAGAAGCGGGAAGTCGTAACGAATTATGTCAAGGCGATTCTTGAAGCCATCGCGCGCCTGAAGAAGGATAAGGCTTTTGCGCTTGAAGTCATGGGCAAGTACCTGCGCACCAAGGACAGTGAAGTCCTCGAAGGCACCTACGACGCTTCGATCGTGAAGTATCTCAAGACCGTGCCATTCCCCACGGTCGAAGCCTTTCGCTCCGTCTTGGACGAGCTAGCGCAGGTGAATCCGAAAGCGAAGGGCCAGGACCCGCGAAAGTTTTTTGACGATAGCATTCTTCAAGAATTGGAAAAGAACGGCTTCGTCAAGACTCTTCACCGCTAGTCGCAGAGGTCGGCTGAAATGCGTTACGGATGGCGGGCTCGGATCGGTCACATTGCGCCGGCAATCTTGGACACCTCGGCTGAGGAAATCCGAAAACTCTTGCCAGAGGGAGTCCTTCATGTCGGGCTTACCATTAGCGAGCCTATTCAGTCATTGGGCTCGGAGCAAGCCGCCTCGGTGTTTGATCGCATGGTGGACGCCGGCCGGCGCCTGGCTCGAGAAGAGGTGGACGTAATCATCTGCGGCGGAGCGCCAGTGGCGTTATCCAAAGGTCCCGCTGGCGATGCGGAACTCGCGGATCGGCTGGTCCGCGAGACGGGGCTCCCAGTGGTGACAGCCAACGGCAGCGTGGTCGCGGCGCTGCGTTACTTTGGCGCCCGCACGGTCGTTGCCGTCAGCCCGTTTATCGAAGCCCGCAACGAGGAGATCCGGGGCTTTCTCGAGGCTTCCGGATTTCGATGCCCGGCCGCGGAGGGGTTGGGGCTCGTCAAGAATATTGACTTCGCAAACCAGTCCGCCGACGCCGCGTTCACTCTCGCGCGTCAAGTCGCGCGCAAGCATCATGAGGCTGACGCGATATACGTGGCCTGCCCGCGCTGGCCCACCGTGGACATCATTGCCGCTCTCGAAGCCGACACCGGTAAACTGGTCGTCGCAGCGCCTGCGGCCATGGTGTGGGGAGCCCTTCGCGCTCTCAATATCCTAGATTGTCGGCCGGGTTACGGCAGACTCATGGAATCGTTACGCTCTCCTGAAGATGTCAAGTTGCCGGGTCAGTAAACGGTTTCGTCGTTCCTCTGAAGAGAACAGTCGCTCAGGCAATACCTGAGTCACTCATGCGCACGCGCGCAAAAATCGGTTTCTCTTTTAACCCGAAATCCGCAGTTCCAGGTACCCTATGGGGCGATCCTGGTGAACGCCTGGAGTGGCAAGGACACCCAAGCGCGGAGTTTCAAAGTCTTTGCCGTCACTTGGCAAGCCATCGCCCGCGCTGTGAGGTTGCCTCTCCATGCACAGGCCAGCGAATTCCGCTCAGAGGTAGGGACTCATTGTCTTTTCCACAAAAAATTTCCCCAGGCTCCTCGAGTAACCTTTCTACTGCGGGATTCGGGTTGAAACATCCTTAAGCGCTCTTTGCTCTCGCCGGCGCGGGGCGCAAAACCAAGAGATCCAGCACCGTCAAAGCGACCCCTATAAGGAACACCAACCCCAGGACGACCAAGGTCGCAAACCAGAAGCGCATCTGGGCCTGGGCCGTCATGTAGCCTAGCCCCATTATCCGCTCGATATATGTCTGGAGTACCCCGGCCACACTGAAGGCTAACGTCATCGCAAGCATGGTTGTGCTGAGCCACCAGAAGGCCAGGGTGCCCCGGCGCTCGTCAATGGCTTGTAAACCCTTCAGCTTGGGCATTGCGTAGTAAAAGAACATCAGATTGAGCAGGACATAGGCTCCGAAGAACGCGATATGGGCGTGGGCCACAGTCACCTGGCTACCATGGGTATAGTAATTAATTTGCGGAAGCGTGTGCATAAATCCCCAAACCCCTGCCCCCACGAAGTGCAGGATTGCCATGCCTACGGCAAACGTAAAAACCAGGCGCCCGTTGAGTTGACCCTGGCGATTGCGAATGTAATGCCAGGCGTCGATGAGCATGAGAAGAATCGGGACGGGCTCTAACGCGCTGAATAAACCTCCCACCCAAAGCCAATACTTGGGCGCTCCCAGCCAATAATAATGGTGGCCGGTTCCGGCAATGCCGGTAAAAAGAAAGAGCCCCAATTCGACGTAGAGCCATTTTTCCACAATCTCGCGCGGGACTCCGGTAATTTTCATCAGAATCCAGGCGGTGAGAGCGGCAGCAACGAGTTCCCAAGCGCCTTCAACCCAAAGGTGAATGACCCACCACCA
>JBFJTQ010000538.1:0-3324 GCA_041625275.1 Binatia bacterium
CCTTGACGGCGCTCTCGCCTGCGATCACGCGGAGAACCAATTCCTCATCGGAAACACCTGGGCCGCCGAATTTGCGCCGCACTTCCTCAAGCGTCGGCTCCGGCGGCGTCCATCCCTGCCATTCTTTGGCGCGCGGGCGGCTGAGAATTTTGTCTCTAACATTGGGGTCCATCACGAGAGGCCCTTCTTTTCCCCAGTGTCCCAGGGCGTATTGGATGGCCTGATCGGTTACCTCTTTATAACGCTCGCCGACGATGACGTTGATGGCTGCCTGGCTGCCGACAAATTGCGCCAGAGGCGTGACCATGATGGGATAACCGAACTCGGCCCGCACCCGACCCGCTTCCGCGAGGGTCTCTTCCAATCGATTCTCCATCCCCATGGTCCGGAGTTGATGGCGCAGGTTTGAGATCATGCCCCCGGGAACCTGGTGCAGATACTGGGAATGATCGTACTCTCTGGGCGCCCCGATCGGGTGGCCCTCCCGTTTGGCGATGAACGTGAAGTGTCGCGCGACCGGTTGGACCGCAGCCAAGTCGACGAGCGGCTTGTAGCCAAGCGCCTGGGCATTCATTGCCAGATTGAAGATCGAAGGCTGCGAAGAACCGTTGGCGAGCGGCGGCACCGCCGTGTGCAGGATCTTGATCCCGAGCTTGATCGCTTCGAGGTAGTTGATCGGCGCCAGGCCGTTGTTGCAGTGCGCGTGAAATTCAAGCGGCACAGCGCCGATGTTCTTGAGGATCAATGGCACGAGCACCCGCGTACGTTCGGGACTGAGAAGGCCCGCCACATCTTTGAAGCAGATACGGTAGGGTTTGATGGCCGCCGCCTCGCGGGCCTTCTGCGCATAGTACTCGTCGGTGTGGCGGGGGGAAACCGAATAGATGATGTTGATGACTGCGTCCATCCCCATCGCTTTCAGGTGCTTGACCTCCGCCGCGATGGCTTCGTAGTCATTCCACGGGTCCGACGACCGCGTAAGCGTGATTCCGTGGGCGATCACTCGCTCGATCATGAGCCGGCGCACCGAGCGGGGCGCCTTTTCAAATCCCGTGGCAAACCCGCCATGGTATCGAAGCCGGGTGCGGCGGAATTTCTTCGCGCCCAGTCTCATCCAATCCCAGGGGTTTTCCTTATGCTCCCGAACGAATTTGATGTAGCCGGCGAAGCCGAAGAACTCCATGGACTGGAACCCGCATTGATCCATTTGCTCCGCGATGGCCAGCATCGCCCCCGTTCTCATGCCCAGGGCCCACAGGCTGAGCTGCCCATCGCGAAGGGTCGTATCGACCATGTGAATTTCGTTCATGCCGTCGCCCGCGCAACCAAAAGCGGACCCCCGAATCAAGATCGGGCCCGCAAGCGCCGTCTGGATTCCGCCTGTCCTCGATCCGCAACTACTTTTTTGCCTGATCGATAAACTGACGAATGAAGTCGACGACTTCAGGGGGCGCCTGCAGCACCTTGGCGCGAAGTCTCTCCCCATCTTCGCCGATCTCGAACCTGGGATGGAACTTCATGACTTTGTTCGCGTCCGCAACAAACTCTTCATCTTTGGCCAGACCAACGAAGGCTTGCCTCAACGCCATGACCGCTGGCGGCGGCGAGTTCGGCGGCAAAAGCGCCACGCGGTTCATGTTCTGGCTCGCGAGATTAGCCGCCTTCAGCGCTTCATATTTCATCCCCGAGGGAGGTTTCCCGTGGATTTGTATGAACACCTCGGTAAAAGAATTCAGTTCTGGATAATCGGGGCTTTTTCTCATCGTTCCATCCGGACTGATGAGATCGTGGTAGTAGAGCGGAGTGACGATACCGGTCTTGACGAGCTGAGGCTCAACGGCACCGCGATACCCGGGAATGTTTTCATCATGGTATTGAATCTCATTGCGCTGCAGCGCGAGCCGGGCATCGTTGCTGCTGTTGTATCCAGTCACATAATCGTACTTGACGCCGAGCACATCGAACGCGAGGCGAAAGCGCAAATCTTTGTTGCTTTCAACGGACAATCCCCCGGCCCGGAAGCGCTGGGCCTTGATGATATCGGTTGGTTTCTTGATTCCCGGCGGAACATCGGCGCGAATGTAACAAGCCGTCACGCCCTGCACCGACGCGATGAAGGGCAACTTCATGAGCTCGATCCGCAGGGTCGGAGTTCTCATCATATGGTGATTGTAAGGACCGGTGAAATAGCCCAGCGTGAGGCCGTCGGGTTTGGCCACCTCGCCGAGAAAATTAATTCCGGTCACGCCCCCCGCACCCGCCATGTTCTGCACGATGATGTTCGGATTTCCGGGTACATGCTTGGCGAGATGCCGCGCCACGAGCCGTCCTTCGATATCCGTCGGCCCGCCGGCGGCGAAGTTGATGAGAAAGGTGATATTTTTTCCCTGAAAAAACGGCCCCTCCGCCGCGTGGCTAGTAGGCACAAAAAGGGCCAAGCCAAAACACAACACAACGTAGAGTACAGTAGCATTCACTGTGAACCCTCCTTCTCCTGAAGAAGTCGTTTCAGACTATAGTGATAGAACGCCACAACACACCTATTGGCCTAGAAGCTTCTTCATTCTTTCAATCACTTCGCGATCGGCCGAAAGGACCCCCTTCGCCAGCGCCTCCAGTTCCTCGCCGCTCGTCGGGTCCACCTCCAGCCTTTTCTTATTGGCTTCGGCCAAGAACTCCGCATCACTTACAGCTTTCGCAAAAGCACCGCGCAGGATCTTGAGTCTTTCGGAGGAAACACCTGGCGTGGCGATAATGGGACGGCCAAAGTCACCCGAGGCGAGGACCACGGCAGCCATGCGCCGCGTCGATTCTGGAGTCTTGTATTCGTCCATGAATTCATGCACCGTCGGCACATCCGATAAGCGGGCATCCCGTTTCTTGCCCGTCTGCGCGAGAACCCGCACGAAGCCTTTCTTGCGCCAGGTGTGGAAAGGTTCTCGGGCAAAGAAACTGGTAACGGTAAAAGCGCGACAGTGCACCTCACCCCTCTCCACGGCAAGATCGATTTCCTGTCCACCCTTGTAGCCGGTAACGACATTTATCTTGGTCCCAATGACTTCATTCAGGAGCTTGACGACGTAATAGGACGGCGAGCCGGTCCCCGTGGAGCCGCACTTGGGCGGGTCCGAAGCGTCACGCACATCGCGGATCGTCTTGAACGGCGCATCGGATCTCATGTAGAGGAGCTGGTTTGACTTTTCAAAGCTGCCCAACCAACCGAACTTCGACCAGTCAAACTGCACCTCGGACCTGCTGAGAAGCTGATCGAAATAAAGCGAGGGCAAAACCGACCCCAGAGTCAAACCATCCGGCTTGCCCACG
>JBFJTQ010000539.1:0-3324 GCA_041625275.1 Binatia bacterium
ACCAGCGCGCCGAAGAGATCCATGACATCTAATCCCAGAATGACGTCGGCGTTGCCAATCAGCTCTCGGTTCCTGCCGGGGAGATTGAGCGGATGCGTGTTGGGAAAATTCAAGCGGGCGCCAAGGTCGATCACGGGAATCGACAGGAGGTCCGCCAACTCGACAAGGCTCAACACGGCCTGGCTGTTTCTCCCCAGGTAGTCGACGATGATCACCGGGTTCTGCGCCGCGGAAAGCAATCGCGCCGCCTCTCGGATCGCATCTGTCTCGGCCTGTAGCGGCGCAGGCGGGCGAAAGCGGCTAGGATCGGGAAGCGGAAATTCTTTTTCTATCGCGTCCTCTTGATCGGTCACGTCGAAGCAAAGATAGACGGGGCCCGGAGGGTCGCTCATGGCGATGCGATAGGCGCGCATCATGGATGACGGAATCGACTCGATGCCGACGGGCTGGTCGTCCCATTTGACGAAATCGCGCACAAGATTCCCCTGCACCAACGCCGTGTGAATCCAGTCGATCCAGGGTCTGCGCTTGCTGGTATTCATGGGGCCGGTGCCGCCCATTACCAGAACCGGGGTCCGGTCGCACCAGGCGTTGTAGATGGCCATGGAGGCGTGCTGTAGGCCGACCACGTCATGAACGATCGCCGCCATCGGCTTTCCCGCCGTCTTCGCATAGCCGTGAGCTACCGCCACGGCAATCTCTTCGTGGCAGCAGAGAATGATCTCAGGGTTGGGTTTCCTCCCGCTCTCGTAATTGACCAGCGAATCGTGGATACCGCGGAAACTAGAGCCCGGGTTCAGCGCCACATAGTCAATGTCGAGCGCCTTGAGCAGGTCGACGATCAGATCAGAACCGTATCGCGCGGGCATGGATAGTTCCTCCTTAGTTATGGGAATAGGATTTGAAATTCAGCCGAGAAAAGATGCTGCTTTGCCGGAATCTTTATGAAACCGCACCCGGCTGCGGGGCCGTGGCCGGCTTCGGAACCTCCATCTTGTAAAGTCCGGCCACGTTCGTGCACACGAGTTTCCTGCGTATATCGGGGGGCAGATGCCCAAGATCGCGATGGATGAACTTGCGCGATTCCGGCCATGTGGAATTGCCATGAGGATAGTCGTTGGACCACATGCAATTGTCCTGTCCCCACCACTGGAAGTTGCGGCCCGCCACGGTGTCTCTGAAAAAAGTCCCGTAAATCTGATTGGCAAAATACTCGCTGGGATCTTTCTTGATCGGCGGCGGGTTCACGCCCCGGAATCGGCGGTAGTAGTAGTCCCACTGCTGGAGCATGAAGGGCATCCAGCCGATCTCGTTTTCGACGCTGACGAACCTGAGACCGGGATATCGCTCCAGCACACCGTAAAAGATCAGCTCGAAGAACGCGTCGATAATCTCCCTGAGCTTCAGATTCACGCTGCCCCGATAGTGCTCGACGCCTCCGCTCCTGTTTTTGAACACCGTCTCCTTGTGGTAGCCATGGCCGGTCAGAATATGCAGATTCACGGGTAGGTCCAGATCCTGAGAGGCCGCCCAGAACTTATTGTAATGCTCCGAGCGGAAGGGAAGGTCGGGGTGCGGTGCCTGCCAGATAATGGAGCCCTTCAGACCTGCCTTGGCGCAACGCTGCAGCTCTCTCACCGCCTCGTCGATGTCATAGACCGAAATAGCCGCAATCCCGATCAGGCGCCGGGGGGCGACCTTACAGTAATCGATCAGCCAGTCGTTGTAAGCGCGAAAACAAGCCGCCTGCAGTTCGGCGTTGTCCATCGCGAAGTGAGGCAGCAAATATGTCGGGTAAAGCACCTCGGTGCTCAGGCCGTCGGTTTCCATCTCTTTGATGCGGCAGTTTGGGTCGGACCCGCCGGGATGGGTTTGAAAACTCTCGCCCACTTTCAATTGGGGAAAGCGCGGCGCCTGGTCGCGAAAACGAGCGTCCACGCGCTCGGCTATGATGTCCGGTGGCTCCATCACGTGCGAATCCGAAGAAATGAGCACCTCGAAGCCTGCATCATGTCCATTGCCGGCGTTCGCCATCAGAAAATCCTCCTTACGGCTGTTCGCTTAGTTTACTGAAACGGGTACCGACGGTTTCTCGCCCTGAGCCACGGCCGCTGGAGATCGGTACCATGCCGACGCGATCTCACGTTTTCGAGCTTCGCGTCAGCCTGAAGCCCGAGTCACGGAATCGAAATTATTAGAACAGCCCATCTTTTTCAAGCTTGCGCGCGATCCGGTCATCGACAACGTCCGCGATCTTGAGGCGGCGAATTTGCTCGTTTGTCTTTCCGAGGAGAGAGATCACATTTTGCAGCCCATCGTTGTTTGGATATATCCGCTGATCGTAGAGGACCTTCATCATTTCATAGCCCGCCGCGGCGTCTTCCACTTTAGACAACCTAAGCCCCCTGGCGAGACTGCGCACAACGGCGCTTTTGTTTTCGGGCTTGTTGATGAACGCCACGCTGTCGACCATGGCCCGAAGCGTCCTTTCGGCGACTTCGGGCGAGCGGTCCACGAAACTGCGGCGCGCCATGACGCCGAGGCCCTGATAGGGAATGCCCAGCTTGATGAGATCGGCCAAAATGCGAAACCCCTGCCGCTCCATCTGCGCGCCAAACGTATACCCCAGGTAGCCCCCATCGACTGTACCCGAGGCGATGGCCTGGGCGATCACCGCCTGGTCGCTGACGACGCGAAACTTGATGCCGTCGCGCTCGGGATTAAGCCCCCAGTGCTCGAAAGCGAGCATCGTGAACATCCAGATTCCGCCGCCAATGCTCTGCACGGCGATGGTTTTGCCCTTGAGATCAGCCGTCGTCTTGATGCTGGGGTTGACCACGAACGCGCCGTCGAGCTTGTTGATAAGACCGGCAATGAAGACCAGATCGAGCCCGCCGGCCATAGCGCCTATGGAAGTGCCGGTGGCCGACCCGGCGTGAAAGTGTGTCTCGCCCGAAGCCAGAGCCGACATCCCTACTTGCCCGCTGCGCACGTTGACCACCTGCGCGTCCAGTCCGTACTTCTGAAAAATGCCTGCATCCTTCGCCACGAACAAGACGCCGCTGCGCTCGCTCAGGCCGCCGAAGGTGAAGACTATTTTGGAAGGAGCGGCGGCGGCCGCAATGGTAACACTCGACGATGTTACCAAGAGCGTTGTTGCCAAAGCTTGGAACAGGTGAATGTATCGCTTCATCGGTCCTCCTTGTTCAGAGCCGAACTCTTGTACTCCGATTGCATCCCGGATTGCAAGCGAACTGGATGATGATTTCGGTCTGTTTGCGAATCAGAGCAACAGAAAAGCCGGCGTATTCATCAGGCGCTCGG
>JBFJTQ010000540.1:0-3320 GCA_041625275.1 Binatia bacterium
ACACCGGCACTTCTTTCTTTCGCGAAGGGTTACGGAAGCCTGTTCACTGGGACCGGGTCGTGATCACGGAAACTTCGGAACCTCGGGTGACGCTGACCATGCGCTTTGCATCAACGGGCGGGCGGGTTCCCGGCATTGCCTATGCCGTTGTCAATCTGAAGTTCCTGTGGGAACTGATGGAAGACCTCAAGGTAAGCAGGGAAAGCCGGGCCTACGTGGTGGACGGGGACGGTCGACTGATCGCTTCCTCTGACCGGAGCTTGCTACTGAGGCAACTCTCGTTTGCGCAAAGGCCCGTAGTCAACGAATTGATCTTTTCCAAAAACCCGCTAGCAGTCCCGTTTGTTCATGGTTACTACGTCAATGAGCTGGGAATAGAAGTGTCGGCCACCGGCATGTGGCTCGCCGGTCCGAGTTGGGGCGTTTTCATAGAGCAGCCTTTGGCAACCCTCTATGCGTCAATGTGGCGGGCTGTCTGGTTTCTGTTGGGCCTCTCGGTCGCCGGTGTCCTGGTGAGCTTTGCTATCGCTCATATCATAAGCCGCAAAGTTGCCGCGCCGATTACGCGGCTCCGACGGGGCGCAGAACGCATCGCTCTCGGCCAACTCGATCACCGTGTGCCGGCGGAGACCGCCGACGAAATCGGTGACCTGGCAAGGCAGTTCAATCGGATGAGCGAGGCGTTGAAGGCGTCTTATGACGGCCTGGAAGAAAAGGTCGCCGCCAGGACACGGGAGCTGTCTATGCTTTATACAGCTCTCACTCCATTGGCGGGAGCCGAGGCAATGCCGGAACGGTTTGTGTATATTCTGCAAAAGCTTATTTCCGTGACGGGCGCCGACGCCGCGTCGATTCGTGTCATCGACAAGCAAACCAAGGCGTACACCTATGTTGCACACGTGGGGTTCGACCCACAGCATCTTGCAGTCTTGCCCAGGACCATGAGAAGTGGCTCCTCGGACGAAATGATCTTCGCAGACGGGAAACCGATTATCTCCGGAGATATCCTTGCTGACAATCGCATCACGCGCAAGCGGCAGCTCGAGTTCGGTCTTAAGTCCACTGCCTTTCTTCCGCTGATCGTTCAGAGTGAAGTGCGCGGCATCATTCATCTGGCCAGCAGAAAACTCGGCTATTTTACGGATGAGAAACAGGAATATCTTATGATGATCGCCCGTCTCATGGGGATTGTCGTGGAGAACCAGCAGCTTTTGCAATCGTCGATCAAGTATGCGGAAGACCTGAACCGTTCCAACCAGGAACTGGAACAATTTGCGTACGTGGCCTCCCATGATCTTCAGGAACCCCTCCGGATGATCACCGGGTACACGCAACTCCTGTCCAAGCGATACAAAGGAAAGCTGGATCAGAGCGCCGATGAGTTCATGGGGTTTGTCGTCGATGGCGCGAAACGGATGCAGGTTCTCATTAATGACTTGCTGACCTATTCGCGCGTCGGCACCAGAGGGAAGGAAGTGGCGCCCACGGATTGCGCCCTCGTGTTAGACAAGACCTTGGAGGGGCTCCGAGTTGCGATTCAAGAGAGCGGAGCCGTAGTGACCGCCGAGCCGTTGCCAGTCGTAATGGGCGATGAAACCCAATTGGGGCAGCTGTTTCAAAATCTGATCGGCAACGCCATTAAGTACCGGGATCATGAACCGCCGGCAATCCACGTCTCGTGTCAGAGAGAGAATGAAGTGTGGCGCTTCGCCGTAGCGGACAACGGCATAGGAATCGATCCACAGCACGCGGAGCGAATTTTCCAAGTTTTTCAGCGCCTGCACACCAGGGAGGAGTACTCGGGCACGGGGATTGGTTTGGCCGTGTGTAAGAAAATCGTCGAGCGCCACGGCGGTAAGATCTGGGTTGAATCACAAGGCGTTAAAGGAGCTACGTTTTATTTCACTTTGCCGGCGAAACTGCCGGAGGTGCCCGGGGTGTCAGAATGAGCGAAGGTGGAAACCATAGGCGGCGTATTATGATTGTGGAGGATAACCCCGGAGATATCAGGTTGATGAAGGAGGCGTTTTCAGAGAGCGGCGAAGATTACGAGATCATCGAGGCGCCCGACGGAGCCTCGGCGATCGAATACCTTTTTCAGCGGGCCAAGTACAAAGGGGTCGACGGACCGGATTTGATTTTTCTCGACCTGAACTTGCCGAAGAGGAGCGGGCGAGAAGTATTGGAGGAGATCAAGAAGGACTCCAAGCTCAAATTTATTCCGGTGGTCATTTTTTCCAGCTCTTCGGCGCCGCAGGATGTGAGTCGAGCCTATGAACTCCATGCGAACTGTTATGTGACGAAACCGACGGATTTAGACGAGCTCTTTTATGCGCTGAGATGTATAGAGGCGTTCTGGCTCAAGGCGGTAAAGCTGCCGGGTAGAGACCTTTGAGCGAAGGCAACCTGAACTCCCAAAATGGAATTTTGTGCCTGAAATAAGTAGGTTTTTTAGATGTAGAAGGTGGTTTTCGACGGAGCCCGTTGAAAACGGGCGATATTTGTACGATAAAAACTGAGCTGTTTTCATCAGTCTGCGGCGATAATCCCAAGACCCCAAATGAGTGAAAAAACTATAAGACTGCTCCTAGTTGAAGACAACGTTGGAGATGCGGGGCTTCTCCAGGCCGCACTCAGCGATGTTCCCCGAGAGCGTTTCCCCTTCACTCTCGTCCATGTGACGCGCGCGGCGGAGGCGGCGAAAAGTCTAAATGAATCGGCTTTCGATGTAGTCCTGCTTGATCTATCCTTACCCGACTCTCAAAATCTGGATACCGTGGCGCGCGTGAAGGAGGCGGCGCCGACCACCCCGATTGTAATCATGACCGGCCTGAGCGACGAACAGGTTGCCATTAACGCCATGCGCGGCGGCGCCCAGGATTACCTTGTGAAGGGCGAGGTCGACAGCAGCATGCTCATTCGAGCCATACGCTACGCCATCGAACGCAAGAAAATCGAAACGCAGATTCAGCAGCTCCGGTATCGAGAAGAGGTTTTGCGCGAGATAAACGCCGCTCTCACTTCCACACTCGACCTGGAATCGGTCTTGAATATTTTGCTGGGAAAAATCATTGAGCTGCTGCCGGGGTTCCCCGTCACGATCAGGCTGAAGAACAAGGAGACCGGCAACTTTGACCCCGTGGCGTGCCGAAACCTCGATGAACGAGACTGGAAAAACGCATCGCCCGTTACAGGATACAGCGGTCTTACCCAAGTGGTGATGTCTTCCGGAAAGCCTGTTGTCGTAACCGACGTGCAGACGGATCCGCGTACGGTCTATCGCGAATTCATGATTCGCCACGGCCTAGTCACATTCCTGG
>JBFJTQ010000541.1:0-3317 GCA_041625275.1 Binatia bacterium
CGGAGTCCAGCGAATTCTACGCTAACCTCCAGGCGGAAGGGCGAATCCATCTCCAGAAAGGGCGCATTGAGTCGTTCGAATTCAGCGATGCAAGCAGCGCTGTCGTCATCAATCGCAGAGTCTGGCGCTTGACCAATCTGGCTATGCGCGCAGCGGGAGGTACGGTTCGAGGCGCGGTGACCATAACAGACAAGCCTGAGACACTTGGAATTTCCGCGGAGCCCACAATTCGCGGCGTGCCGATCCAGTCATTTCTCGGGTGGTTCGACATTGCGACTTCCGAGATGACAGGGAAAGTAAGTCTCACCGGCAATATGGAGACCGTTGGAAAAGACGGTGCCCAACGCAAGAGAAATCTGAACGGGTTTTTCAATCTGAAAATCGAGGATGGAACCCTCCATCGCCTGCGCATCCTGGTCCAAATTCTAAATTTGCTGGATCTTTCGCGCTGGTTCACGCTTCAAGTGCCGGACCTGAAAAAACAAGGGATTCGCTTCCGCTCCATTACCGGGGACTTCGCAATTAAGAATGGCGTTTATGTCACGGAAAACCTGCTGATCGATAGCAATGATCTGCGCATGACCGGAGCGGGAAAGATTGATGTGCCCAAGAACGAGATCGATTTTGTCGTAGCGGTCCGGCCTTTTGCTGGTATCGACACGGTGATCAATTATATTCCACTAATCGGTCGCGGTATTGCCGCCATCAAGAATTCCTTCATGGTTGCCAGCTTCAATATCAAGGGACCCATCGACGATCCGACCATTACCCCGGCGCCGCTGAGCACGCTCTCCGAGGTCTTGCTCGGCGTTTTGGGGATTCCCAAAAACCTCATCGGTCTTGGCGGGGAAAACAAGCCGAACGAGTCAAACGATGATCGATCCTCGGAACCGGCTAAAGAAAAGGCGCCGGGGGCGACTCGATGACGATCCAGATTCTTATCTACACGCGGGAAGGCTGTTGCCTCTGTGAGGAGATGAAAAAAGCCGTGCAGGAAGTCGCCGAGCGATATCCGCTCCGCGTCGAAGAAGTGGATGTGGACAGCTCACCCGAGCTGCGACAACAATACAATGAGCAAGTCCCAGTGCTCTTCATTAACGGCCGCAAGGCATTCAAATACCGGGTCACGGCGAGGGACCTTGAAGCGAAGCTTGCGCCCAGGGGAGTAATGAAGCAACGATTTCTAAGCTCATGGTTCCGGCGGTCGTGAAATTCATGCACCCTTCGGTAAGCTCGCTGACCTCTAAACTGCTCGCCTTTCATACGGTCAATCCGCCTGGTGACGAGCGCGCGTGCGCGCGATACGTGGGCGCCTTGTTGCATGATGCCGGCTTTAGGACGCGGGAATACGAGTTTGCCGATAAGCGGACGACGTTGATCGCCAGCCTTTCCGGCGAGGGAGATACGCCGCCGATCTGTTTCGTGGGGCATTTGGACACGGTTCCTTTGGGGACCGCACCCTGGACACGGGACCCCTTTGCCGGCGTCAGCGATGGAGGAAAGCTTTTTGGACGGGGCGCGTCGGATATGAAAGGCGGCGTGGCGGCGATCGTAGTGATGGCGATGCGCCTGTCCCAGTGTCGGCGCCGGAAAGCGGAAATCAAGCTTATCTTTACCGCTGGGGAAGAGACCTGCTGCCAGGGGGCAGAGCATGTGGCTGGGCTTGGCTATACCATCGGCAAGGCGGGCGCGATCGTTGTTGGTGAACCGACGGCGAATGTTCCCTGGCTCGGGCATAAGGGGTGCGTGCGATATGCCCTCAAAACCAAAGGGGTTGCCGCTCATGCCTCAATGCCCGAAGAGGGCGTTAATGCCATCTATAGAGCTGCGGATGTAATCAAGAAGTTGGAAAAATTCGATTTTGCCGTACCGCGCCACCCTTTTCTCGGCGCGCCGACTCTCACGGTCACCACGATGGCGAGCGGGACCGCGATCAACGTTGTCCCTGACGAAGCCACCCTTAGCGTCGATATTCGCACTTTGCCATCCCAGGAAGAAAATGAAATCCGCAACCAGATCGCAGCCGTTTTAGGCTGCGACGTTACTATTCAAAAGCTAAATGAAGCGCGCGGTATCAGCACCGATCCCGAAAACCCGTGGGTTCAACAGGTTTACGACATCATGGAAAAGCTGTTGGGTCAGCGCCCCAAGCCTGCCGGCGCGCCTTACTTTACCGATGCCTCGGTGCTGACGCCCGCCTTTGGCAAACCGCCGACGCTTATCCTGGGGCCCGGTGAGCCGCAGATGGCGCATAAAACCGATGAGTACTGTTATCTGTGGAAGCTTGAGTTGGCGGTAGAGGCGTATACGGAAATCGCCAAATCGTGGTGTGAGGCGTAAGCGGGGGCCCGCCTGCGAGGGGATTCACAGGACGCACTCTGATGCGCACTCCCTTGCGCAATGGTTCGGGGTGCTACGCGCCGCACGCGACTGTGAAACTGCCCCGCTCCACGCTCTTCATCCTCCGGCTTCGTCGACATGGTCAGGCGTCCTCTTGCCGACGCCGCGGCCTATCGGTTTGCCTCAAAACCTTTTTCCGCAGACGTATGGATTTGGGGGTGACTTCCACGAGCTCGTCCTCGGCGATCCATTCGATGCCCTCTTCCAGGCCCATCTCGCGGTGGGGTGTTATGATAATGTTCTCGTCGCGGCCGGCGGCGCGGATATTGGTCAGTTTCTTCTCGCGACAGATATTCACATTCAGATCGACATCCCGCGAGTATTCACCTACGACCATACCCTCGTAAACACGCGCTCCCGGCGAGATGAAAATGATGCCCCGTTCCTGAAGATGAAACACAGCATAGGGAGTGGCCATTCCTTCGCGGTCAGCGACCATGGCGCCGTTGCTTCGGGTGGGGATGGCTCCCAGCCAGGGCGCCCAGCCGTCAAACAGGGGATTCATGATGCCGGTTCCGCGCGTATCGGTCAGAAAACGCGATCGGAAACCGATCAAGCCCCGCGAAGGAACTGAAAACTCCAAGCGCACGCGGCTTGAGCCCGCGTGAATCATCTTGGTCATTTTTCCCTTGCGCATCGCCAAAAGCTGCGCGACGACACCGATGAAGTCCTCGGGGATATCGATCAAAAGCAGCTCAAGCGGTTCATGGAGAGTCCCATCGACTTCCCGGGTGACGACTGTAGGCTTCGAGACCATCAATTCGTATCCTTCGCGTCGCATCGTCTCGATGATGATTGCCAGCTGAAATTCGCCCCGGCCGGTGACCTGAAACATGTCGGGTTGCTCGGTTTCCGCGACGCGCAGGCTGACGTTCTTTTTCTGCTCATAGTGCAACCGCTCGCGCAGTTTGCGCGAC
>JBFJTQ010000542.1:0-3308 GCA_041625275.1 Binatia bacterium
ACCCCCGCCGGCGAGATGCACAGGCGCTACTGGCACCCCATCAGCTTCGCCAAGGAGCTCAAGGGAAGGCCCAAGCGCAAGCGCCTCCTGGGCGAAGATCTGGTCCTGTTCCGCGACGATCGGGGCCGGCTGGGGCTCCTGGGGCTGCGCTGTCCCCACCGGGCGACGTCTCTGGAGTACGGCCACATCGAAGACGGTGGCCTGCGCTGTTGCTACCACGGCTGGCTTTTCGACGTTAACGGAAAGTGTCTGGAGCAGCCGGCAGAGCCGGCGGACAGAAACTTCAAAGATCGCGTCAGCCACCTGGCTTACAAGGTCGAGGAACTGAGCGGAATTATTTTCGCCTATCTCGGGCCAGAGCCCGCTCCGCTCCTGCCGCGCTACGACGTGCTGGTCCGGGAAGACGGTGTACGGTCGATCTGGGGCCGAATTATGAATTGCAACTATTTTCAAATGGTGGAAAACACCGTCGACCAGCATCACTTTCGATGGCTCCACCGAACGCCATCGTCCAGGTTCTGGCAGGACATCGACCTCAAGTCCGAGGTGACGGAGTTCGGTATCCGGGATCACTTCACCCGCCGTGCCGGGAAGGAAAAATACACGACCCGTAGTTTCTTCATCATGCCGACGATGAATAAAACCGGGTATCACGTCGATCCGAGCCATCCGGCGGGCATCGTCGCCGGCCACGTGGGGTACGAGGCGCTCAGATGGCGCGTCCCCGTCGACGACACCCATACGCTGCATGTGACAGTGGCCTTCGCGCCCATTGTCCATGGCAAGCCTACGGGAAAACTACCCCTGGACCGGCAGGAAGAGATTCCGGAAGTTCCTTTCGGGTCTTACAAGTGGGACGAGGACACTGGATGGATCGCGCGCAACGATCAGGACCGCTGCGCTCAGGAGAGTCAGGGCCTGATCTGCGACCGCACGGCGGAGCACCTGGGTTATTCGGACAAGGGCGTGATCATGCTGCGAGAGCTGTACCGAAAAGCGATCGATGCCGCGCGAGACGGGCAGGATCCACTTGGCATCCTGCGCGATCCCGAAAAGAATCGCATTGTCGAGATTATTCCGTCCGAGTTGCCGTCAACGTAGGCATCGGGTTCTGGTTGGGCGGGCTGGCGGCAACTATCGCAGCCCATCTTGAATAACTTTTCCTTTCGAAGTAACTCCTATCAACCACGGAGAGTTGATTTAGGGCCGGAGGTCGAAAGTCTATGCAGTGCTTACCGGCAATTTTTTCCATCGAGCCGGTTTTTATGCCGGACCGCTATTTTACGACTCCTGGCACGAGGAAAAATCCTGAAGGATTAATTTTAGCGATGATATGACGGAAGTCGACGATAATCCCGGAGACATGGAAGCACTTAAGAAATAGTTCAAATCTTCGCCAGCGCGTTTTTGAGGTCCGATCAAAAAGGCGGCCCCAATGAGGATCGCTCAGATCACCAGTGTTTACCTTTCCGTTCCGCCGAAGACCTACGGGGGAACGGAACGAATCGTCCACTATCTCTGCCGGGATCTCAAGCGTCGCGGACATCATGTGGAACTCTTTGCTTCCGGAGACTCGAAAGTCGAATGCATCCTCCAAGCGGTGTTGCCCATGGCCAGCCAGGACGATCCCGGTTCAACTTTCTATCTCGAAAAAGAGCATGAGGCGCGAAACACCTGGAATCTTTATCGCCAAGGTGATCGATTCGACATCATTCACGCTCACTGGCCATCAATCGCACCTTATTTCTCCGACTTCACGAAAACACCCACCTTTCTCACTTACGCGTATATTGAAAAATCAGTGGACGAATATTACCGAGCGCGTTTTCCGCGCTGCCTTCGGGTGTGCGTTAGCCGCGCACAGGCCAAAATGTTGGGGGATGACTCCGTGCCTGTGATTCACAACGGCGTGGACCTGGACGAGATCGTTTTTAACGCCAAGCCGGAGGATTTCTTTATCATCGTCGGCCGGATGACGCCCGGAAAAGGCATCGCCGAGGCGATCCGGATAACGAAAAGGATTGGCGCGAAGCTTTTAATTGTGGGCCATGTCACCACCCACCTTCCTTGGAGTGAGGAGTACTTTCTCAAAGAAATCAAGCCGCATATCGATGGAGACAAAATTCGTTACATCGAGCGGCTCTCCTATCGAGATCTCGTACAAGCGATGGGCATGGCGAAAGCGTTTCTCTTTCCCCTGCAATGGGATGAGCCCTTCGGCATGGTGGTTGTCGAAGCCATGGCCGCAGGGACACCGGTGCTGGCCTATGAGCGCGGCTCCATGCCTGAACTGGTCAAGCACGGCGAAACCGGGTATCTGGTGGAAAACGAGGATCTGATGCTCGAGGCGATCGAGCGGGTGGAAACGCTGGATCGCGGGCGCTGTCGGAGCTGGGTCCAGGAACGCTTCTCCGTGGGACAGATGGTGGACGGCTACGAACGGCTTTATAACAGGGCCGCGATGGGGCAGCGGAGCTGAACGCCCACTTCAAAGCCCCGTGATGCCTGTTAAGAAATGGAACCCTGAAAGACTTCGCTCGGAGAGCAGCTATTGGCGCTCGTGCACGCTTTTAGCTGCGGCACAACTTGATCTATTCGCGTGGATTGGAAAGCGCGAAAAAAAACCGGCGGCTTTGGCGGCTCACTTCGGCGGCAACCCCGAAAGCTGGGAGATCTTTCTAGACGCGCTCTGCGCAATGAAACTGCTGCGAAAGCGCAGCGCCAAGTACGCCAATACTTCTTTTTCTTTGCGCCACCTCGCCCCCGGCGAAGCGGTTTCCCTGCTGCCGGAATATGATGCTTGGACGGCCTGGGGCGGGCTTGCCGCCGCCTTGCGCGCGGGAAAAAGGCCGAATACCCAGCAACCCTTCTTCTCTGACCGAAAAGAAACAGAACGATTATTGCGCGCTCTGTATATCGATGGGCAGGAGATAGCGTCTGATTTAATCGCAAAATTGCCTTTAGAACACTCCGAGACGTTGCTGGATCTTGGCGGCGGGCTCGGGGCCTTTTCCATAGCGTTTTGCCGACGTTACCCCCGCCTGCGGGTGACGCTGGTTGAGCATCCTCGAATTGTCCCAATGGCACGTCGCGTTGTTACCAGGGCGGGGCTGCGGAAGAGGTTGCGTGTTATCGGGGTGGATTTTATGCGTGAGGCTTTACCGGAAAAATTCGACACGGTCTTCGCCTCAAACATCATTCACTCCCAAGGCGCCGATGAAAACCGCGTGCTGCTTCTCAAGATTTACAAATGCTTGAACCCGCAAGGCCAGTTGATCCTGCGCGACGTATTCATGAACCGGGGCAGG
>JBFJTQ010000543.1:0-3306 GCA_041625275.1 Binatia bacterium
CACGGCAGATCTCTCTTGTTCCGATCGTACCAAGCAAGTACATTGCGGCGAATCAGCGCGAAATCAGGTGTTGGCATGCATGCAGTTCAGTCAAAATGCAAGTATATATGAGACAATTTAAACGAAATCACATCTGAAGGAAACTTACGCCGCGTGCTTCCCATTCTTTTTGGCATCCTGACCTCGCTTTGCTTCGCCATCGCCAGCCTCTTGGCTCAACGGGGATATCATCTGTCCGCGGCGCCCTGGGGCGCGTGGATCACACTGGTGGGGAATAGCGTGTTTCTCTTCGCCTGCCACTTCCTGATGTATTCCGATACGCGCCTGTTTGTCGCCGACAACCTTCTCTTCGTGGGGGTCGGCCTATTCGTCCCTGGCGTCACGCGTGTCTTAAGCTTTCGCGGTATCCGCACCATGGGCAGTTCCATCACCTCTACGATTGTCAATACGACACCGATGTTTTCGACGCTGCTGGCGGTGGCGTTTCTCGGAGAGCGTCCGGGGCCCCTCGTGCTTGCGGGCGTCGTGCTGACGGTGGGCGGGTTGATCACGGTTTCCTGGGCGGGGGGAAGGGCCTCGTGGAAACGAACGGAGCTCATCTATCCGTTTCTCTGCGCGCTGATCTTTGCAATGAAGGATGTGACGGTGCGCTGGGGGTTAGGAGGTGGCGACACACAGCCGGTCCTCGCCGCGGGCATTGCCGCGGTGACTTCTACCGCGGAAATTTTTGCGATTACGCGCTATGTCCAGGGCGAGAAGTTCACGCTGCCGCCGGCTCGCATTGCACATTGGTTTTTTTGGTCCGGTATTTGTACCGGTGGGTCTTTTCTCTTCATGTACCTTGCTTTCAGCATGGAGCGGGTTTCCGTCGTTTCCCCCCTCATTAACAGCTATTCGGTTTTCGTGCTGATCTTGACGCCCTGGATGGCGCGGCGGATCGAAAGCATTACGGTGCGTAAAGCCTTGGGGGCGGCCATGGTGGTCGCGGGTATTTTTCTGGTTTCACTGGGCAAGGATTGATCGCTCATTCCCGCAGTCGGCTCGGTGCGCAGGTCGCCGCAGCGGGCGGCCGGAGGGGACGGTTGATCAGTGATGGGTCATGCGCCCGCTTTCCGGCCACGCGGGCGCAGCCGAGCGGACGCAAATTCCAAGCGCTCGCTGGTCAGATTGGACAACGCTGTAAACGGAGATTCCCGCTATTTCCTATCCCAACAATCCCTATTCATCCTTATAGATTTGCTGGGCGAGGTAGTTCTGATAGCCGACTTCTTCGATCATATGCAGCTGGGCTTCGATCCAGTCCACATGTTCCTCTTCGTCGACGAGTATGTCTTCAAGTAGCTCCCGGGAGGCGTCGTCCGAGGCCTCGAGGCAGGTCTTTATGCCCGGCCGCAGCACGGCCAAAGCGGCGGTTTCGAGGGCAAGATCATTCTCTAGCTGTTGTTTCACTGTCGCGCCGATTGTGATCTTGTCGTACGCGGAAATATTGGGCGTTCCCTCTAAGAATAAGATCCGCTCGATCACTTCAGCGGCATGCTTCATTTCTTCAATGGATTCTTCCTTGATATGCTTGTAGAGGCGTTCGTAGCCCCAGTTCTGGCACATCTTGGCATGGATGAAATATTGATTGATGCCGGTCAGCTCTTTGCGCAGGACTTGATTCAACACATTGATGACTTGTTCGTTTCCCTTCATGGCTCATCTCCTTTCATTCTCTTTTATCGCTATTTGTGGCTCGTCACAAACGGGTAGGATGGATGAATACCTTCAGGCACGGGTTTATGTTGCCGCGGGTTGTCTTCACGTCTCCCGCCTTCTCTCGTGAGGTTCGGTCATGACAGATACAGGCGCAAGCCATGATGGCCGCGACAGCGGGCCAGTTCTAGGAACCCGAGTCGGGCGGATTTGGCAGTCCCAAGAAAAACCAGGCCACGAGGAGCAACACCCCCAAAAGCTCCGGTAGCGACGGAGAAATATGGATGAGGGCTCCCGCAAATATACCGCCGAGCGACGAGCCGATAAAACCGAAGAAGCTGTACGCTCCGGTTGCCGACCCGCGTCCCCCTGCAGGAATCCTCTGGGTTAGAAAAGTCGGAAGCATCGGCTGGTAGAGACTGTAGCCAAGAAAAAAGGCGGCCCCGCTAATGTAGAGCAGAAAATTGCTCTGTGCTCCCAGCAGGTAGGTGATGTAACCCGTCGTTGCAGCGACCCACCCCACGAAAATGGGCAAGCGGAACTGGCCTAGCTTCTCCGCGCGGCGCATGTAAGGAAAGACCAATAGGATGCTGGGCAAGAATATGACGAGGTAGACCTGCCAGAGATCGGCTTTTTCCATTCCTAAAACTGTCCAGCTAAGGGGATAAGTGAAGAAAAACAGATTGAGCGAGAAGGAAAGAACAAACGTGGCGATGTAAATGGGGCGCAGACTGGCGTTCAGTAAAATCGGCTTAATGGAGATGGGCGGCTCGTTTTGTTTGGAGACTAGCGCGGGGGGAAAAGATAACGCCGCTAGGATCGTTGCCATAAACCCTAAAAAGGCCAAAACGTAAAAAAGCCCGTGCAGGCCGATGCTGGCTGCCAGGACGGGGCCCCCCAAAAGCCCGATCACAAATGACGAGCCTATGGCGATTCCTGTAATGGCAAAGGCTTGAGTGCGAACTGTCGGGCGCGTAAAGTCGGCAAGGGCTGCCAATGCGACCGAACCCACGGCGCCGACGCCCTGAAGCGCGCGCGCCAAAATCAGCTGGAAAATATTCTGCGCGAGACCACAGCTAATGCTGCCAAGACTGAAAACTGCGAGACCGATCACTAGAATGGTTTTGCGCCCCCACCGGTCGCTGGCCCAACCCAGGGGTATTTGCAGGATAGATTGAGTCAGAGCGTAGATTCCAAAGGCGATGCCGGCAAGAGCCGGTGTGGCACCGGGATAACTCACGACATAGGCGCTGAAGATGGGAAGCATGAGGAAGATTCCCAGCAGTCTGAGCGCAGAGATGAGACTGACGGCGATGACGGGGCCGATCTCGCCGCGTGTAAAGGAGTGGCGACTTTCAACCAAAGTGGCGCTTGTTCTCCATTGCTGTTTCGATTCAGGACGTGGCCAGAACAATGTACACGGTTTCCCGAAAATGAAAAGGGGGATCGCCGAAGCGGCTCTCGTGATCCCCCACGATCAACTGTTAAGCGTATGGTCGTAATTTATTGGCGGAGCGCCGCATGCGCCTGATCATTCTTCATGAGCAGTTGAAAAGGCGGGCTCGCTTCCCCCATGTAAAGAGTCCGGTGAGGAAAGGGGATCTCGATACC
>JBFJTQ010000544.1:0-3298 GCA_041625275.1 Binatia bacterium
GTCTCCTTGGCGAACCACAATGGCGCGATGGAGCCATCGGTGGAGCCATAGCCGGCTATGACTTTTGTCAGCGGTTGGGTCTGCGCCGCGTACCCGGGCTGAACGCCAAAAAAGAAAACGCAAAGCAAGAGGCTAAATCGAATTGTAGCGGCCATCATCGTCCCCTTTCTCCGGACACCCTGCGCAGCAGTGTTCCGTAATTGTCGATTTGCGCTCGGATGCCGAGTTCGTAAAGCGGCGCCCAGATCTGCCCGACGGCGCTGCTGACCACGGGCTTGCCGATATCGTCTTCCAACGCCTGGATGACCGTCAGCGTCGGCCAGGCCGCCGAGGTAATCAGCACGGCCTCGCAACTGGGGTATTTCCGGCCCACGCTCCTGACATGCTGGTACACCTGAAGCGGAGAAAGCGTCGCCTTCTCAATCGATTTTAAGCCCGTGTTCAGTCCCTCGATGCCCAACACTTCGAACCCTTCGGAAGCGAGAAAGGCTTTCACGAGCTCGTTGTGGACGGGTATGAACGAGGTCGCCACCGCGATCCTCGCGGCCCCCAAATGTTTCAGCCCGTCGGCAAAGGACTGTGGGCTCGTGCTGGCCGGCACGGGCGAACGCCGGCGCAGGTCCGCAAGCATCTGGCGGTAACGATCCACCCCCTTGGCAAGCACCAGGGGCGCTCCGCTGAGGGTGATATAATCCACCCGGGTCTCAGTGAGATTTTGGATGGCGGTGTTAAACCTCTCCCACGAAGTTTCGACTTCGCTCGACTCGCGCGCATCGCGGATGGCCAGATTAGTCGTCACCAGCGTCACCCCTTCCGGGGCCACGCGATAGAATTCGTAAGGAAATATCTCGGCGCACACCGTCGGTGAAATGTTTCCGATTCTTGCTCTCCAACCATACATGGGCTTTACCCCCTGATTCGTGACTCGCGGATCGCCGCGCCCGCCCCGCACACCTCGGCAGGCAACATCTAAATACTCGGATCGCCAATGCTGTCAAGAGCTAAAGTTGGACGGTCACTTGCGAATCAACAGGTAAGCGTTGCGCGGCCTCCCGCATTTCCCGGCGCGAGACCTCCGGCCCGACGAGCGGAGAGGTCCACCGGTCAGGCAACCGTGGCCGATGCCGTTTTTCTGGAGAGAAAAATCCGCGGGAGTTTTTGAAGAGTGGCGGGCTTTTGCAGAGGCGAGGGAGAGATGGCGAGGGCTGCGAGGGGTTGCGACTGACGAAAGATTACACGTACCGCATCAAACGTGGATGGTCGAAACCAATGGGTTTCCTCAGAAGTCGGAACGACTCGCTAAATAACTCGAACGGGGCGATTAAATCGACTCGGGTCTCGATGCCGGCAATGCGGCGGGGACGACTCTGGTATGAGGAAGCGAGAGCGCCAGCCCATTTCGGCTATAGAAGAGCTTCTTATCGTACGGAGGCGGGAAACTAATAAACTCCGTCAACGTCAGCGCCAGCGAACCCGCGACGATGAGGGCCGCCCACAAATGAACGGATGCGTATATAACATCGCTGGAAGTCATAGCAAACACCCATGCGCCGCCGAACACCAGCGCCGAGCACAAGTGTGGCCACAGGAGCAGCGCGCCGCGCGAACTCTCCTTTACCTTTGGAGTTATGGCATAGGGCGCCCGCCTGCCCAACAGGGCCTCATACACCGCCATCACAAAATACGGCCATTTTGCGAATTGCAGCACGGCCGACCTCCAATGCCACCCCCATTCGCCGCGCCGGTCCAGATAGAACCGCTGGCGGTAAAAATCGCAGAGCTGCAGCACGGCATACAAGGCAATAAGCCTCCATCCGATCAGGTACGAGAGGAGCGGTGTCTTGCCGCTCGCGAGCATGAAAGCCAAAAGGCCCATGCCGACGGGCGCCATGAGACCGTCCTGCAGGTAATTGAGGCCGTGCAGGAAGCCAATCGCCCGAGTCTGCCTGGAAAAGGCGCGCGACAGTCTCGGGTAGAGGCGAAATTTTATGTCCAGAACGGAACGCGCCCAGCGCCGCTGCTGGGTCACGTAGCCGCGCCAGTCCACGGGCGTCAGGCCCCTGGCGAGAATCAGCGGCACGTAGACACCTTCCCAGCCTGCGGCTCGATACAATTGAGTGATCAGGAGATCGTCGGCATCGTGGGCGGCGAAGCCCCCCACCCGCTTCAAGGCGGCCACTCGGTGCGTATTGTGGCAACCCGTAATGATCGGGTAGCCCATCGCGTAAGCGGCCATCTGCAGCGAGGAATAGTATGCATACGTCTCCTCCGCCGCTCCCCGCGCGATGAAGCTTGCGTTTTGATTGTAGTAGGCCTGAGCCGCCTGCACATAACCTATCTTTGGATCGTCGAAATAACCGAGAACGCTGGAAAGGAAAGCCGGCTCGGGCACGTGGTCCGGATCGAATGCCGTGATGATCTCATAGCGCGCGAAGCCGATTTCGTGCAGCCATGCGTTGTAATTTCCATGCTTGGACCGCGACTGAAAGGCGCCGTCCCGGGATTGATACCGCGGCATGTGTTTTCTGCTGAAATAACTCGCGCCGAGGTCCCGGCACAGTCGCTTGACCCGGTCATCCTCGCCTTCGTCCAGCACCCAGGTATCGTGGGGATAATCCAGGGCGATCAAGGCCCGCACCGTCTCCTCCAACATCTCGAGCGGCTCAGCCCCGGGCACGAAAGTCGTCGCCACGCCTACCTTCCAGCCGGCGCGCGCCGCCATGGGTCTGGGCCGCCTCATGCAAGGCAGCAAGAACCAGCGAAACCCATAGCTCGACAAACTGACAAGCAAAACAAAGGTCAGCACCGTATAGGTCGCCGGGTGGCGGCTCAGCTCGTCGATCGAGAACCAGTAGGAGAAAAAGTAGAAAACGGCGGCGAGGTTGATGCAGCTCAACAGACTGAAGAAAGGATAATCCCATCGGCCGAATACCCTTTCGGTTTCAACGCTGGCGTGAATATTCCTCATGTTGCCGTTTCGATTCTTCAAGCCGGATTTCGCAGCAGAGGATTACTTAAGGCTCCCGGGAGGACCCTTTCGCGGCGGTGACAACGGGCCTCCGGGGAGCAAAACCCGTCGGCTCTTGCCGCCTGCGAAAGATGAAATGCCGGGCAGCGCCGACGCCGACAGCCAGGCCGCAATACAGATAGTAAAGCCAGTGCCAGGGTACCGCCCGCATCGCGAACCAGAGGCCACGTTTTTGCCGGAAGAAACGGTAAAGCGGCGCGTTGAGCGCCAGCAGCGCAAGCCCCGGCGCAGCGGCACCCCCCCAGAGGGCGCTCCACCACCACCCTCCGA
>JBFJTQ010000545.1:0-3286 GCA_041625275.1 Binatia bacterium
AGGGCACTATGAAGTTTACGAAACTAATTTTCACCGCGTCGTTCTTGGCTCTTATCTTCATGGTTGCGCTGAGTTCTCGACCGGCAACGGCGCTCGCCGACGGGGAATCGTTCTTCAAGGGCAAGACCGTGAGCTTTCTTGTCGGGTTTTCTCCGGGCGGCGGCCATGACACATATGCCCGCTTGTTTGCCAAACACATCAAAAGGCACATTCCCGGGAATCCTTCGGTAATCGTCCAGAACATGACCGGTGGCGGAAGTCTGATCTCGGCCAACTATCTCTACAAGCGCGCCAAGCCAGGGCGGGTAATAGGCCGATGGGCCTCAGGATTGATCCGCCAGCAGGTTCTTGGGCGCGATGAGATCGAATTTGACGCTCGCAAGTTCGGATGGCTCGGCACGCCTACGGAGGATCACCTGGTGTGCGGTATTACGACGGAGAGCGGTTTCACAAGCTGGAAAGACGTGATGGCCACGACACCGGATAAACCTCTCATCATCGGGGGTATAGCGCCTGGGGCGTCTCTCACCGATGATCCCAAACTGCTGCAAGCTGCACTCGGCTTTCCCATGAAGCTGGTCCAGGGATACCGCGGAAGCGCGGATGTGCGCCGCGCGGCCGAAGCCGGCGAAGTCCATGGAGGATGCTGGGGATGGCAGTCGGTCAAGGTGACGTGGAAGGATGCGCTCGACGCAGGCAAAGTCAAAGTGTTGATACAGGTCATGCCGAAAAAACATCCTGATCTTCCCGACGTGCCCCTGGCATCCGAATTTGCCACTACCGATGAGTCGCGGCTGTTGCTGAAAGTTGCGGCCAACGGGGGACAACTGCTGCGTGCGTATTCGATGCCGCCAACCACGCCAAAGGAAATTCTACAGGCAATGAGGACGGCTTTTCTCGACACGACGAAAGATAAGGCTTTTTTGGCTCAAGCGAACAAGGCAGGACTGGATATCAATCCTTTGAGCGGCGAGGAAGTCGCAGGACTAGTCCACGATCTTTTCAAAATGCCGCCCGAGTTGGTGGGCAAGCTTAAGAAATTGCTATTGCCGTAATTTCGTCGATGGCTCGGACCACTCGCAAGCGATCGTGGGTGGTAGACCGCGCGGATTGAGAGGAGCCGAAAAAGGGTCCGCGCCTTCGCCATTGCTATGGTGTCAACCTGCGATGGATCGAAAGGGGCCGGAACCCTCTCGCCAACGCGCGGGGGCATCGCCATCATCCAGCCAGCCGGGCACAAAACCGCAGCGGGTGGCCTTGAGCCCGGATTCCGCAGTCGACGAGAAAGGTTTCCCCCAGGCTCGCGTCACATCGTGTCCGCCACCATGGGTTACGGTTAGACCGCCCGCGTAAAGCCAATCCAATTGTTTTCTCCATCGGCTGACGTGACCGTCTGCCCTGTTCACCTTTTTTCCTACCAGACATTTTGCGGCGCTCAGAGCTCGGAAGCGGAGGAGCTTTTTAGCTCAGGGGCGGATGCCGAGCCGGTTTGTAAGGCATTGGCCGTGAAGTTGACATGACTGTGCCTTATCCAATACGCTGCGCCCCGAAATCACGATTCGGGATCTGTCCGTCATTTCTGGGAACTGTTCTCTCAATGGCGCCCAGCGTTGGCGTGCGGTCTAGGGAGGCAACTTGTGGGGCGTCAATGGCTGTTCTCAAAGAGGGAACTCCCTCCGCTGATCGCAGAGGAACGGAGTCGCCCTGGGCAGTCACTCCTGACCCTGGGAGTTGTCCCCGATTTTGTCCTCTGCATGGCCTGTCTAGCGGCTTGGGCTGTCCCGGGGTTCGCTAACGCTGCTATTAGCAACTGGGTCATCATGGCCGTGGTACTCGAAGCCGCCGCCGTTGCCGGCGCTTTCCTTGCGACCATTGCATTATTCGCGGCCTTCGATGGCAGCGCTGAGCCCAACGTGCGTCTTGCCGGCGCCGTCATTACAGCGGGACTCTTGCTATTCGTCGTCATCGAGGTCGTGCGCTTCGACTTCTGGTGGCCAGCTCTGGCGCTGGGAGGGCTTATCGCAAACCGCATCACCGGATTGGTTACGGGCGCCGTCGCCTCCGAGGATGCGAAGCTAAACATTCTGAGAGACACTACCTGGTCGCTCGTGCTCTACGTGTTTGCCATTGCCCCATCTTTTTACGTCGACGTTCCCAATCCTGGCGCCGTAGCTGCCCCTCTTCCGGCGGAGCACGCGCGCTGGTGCGCCCTGCCGGGGGATCTCGTCGCGGATTTCTTCGACCACGAGGTCACGGGGGACTGGTGCGCCGAGCCGCACCGGGCTCTGGCGGGCGGAGCGCTTTATTTCCTCGCCTCGGCGTTGCGGGACATTCGGCGCGCGCGCCGTGAGCGGGTCTAGTTCACGGTCGTGAAGGCGATTTGGTTTTTTGCGTATAAAGGGTTTCGCTCCATTCCAGGGCATCAGCCTGAGTTTGCCGCCCACTCGTTCATACTGGTCTTCTTCTTTGCAGCAAGGGAATCGCTTCGATTTTTTCCGCAGATAACATCTCCCAGTAGATTCCGCGCGGTCGCGGGTAAAGAGCTCTGCACTCGATGATTTCCTGCGGCGTGACGATCGCCGTCAGCGCGATGTCATGCTCGGTCATGGGTAACTCCTCCGCCACGATCTGGAGCGGATGCACGGAGGTTACAATGGGCGTGTCGGGGCGAATCTTTTTCGCCTCCGTCAGAAGAGCGAATTCCAGATCGGAATAGCCGCCGCCTTTGCCGACCCGTGCGCCTTGCCGATTGACCGCGACGGACCCGCACACAATGAGATCAATCCTGCTGACGTCGGCCAGGCTTACGAGCCTGCCGTACTGGGCAGCCCCTTTGATCGACGAGGCGCTGTAAAGCGAGCACCTTAGCCGTTTCGGGTCCAGTTCGACAAAGGGCTTTTCAGCGCGCAGGCGGGGAACGGCCATGTAAACGACCTTGCCTTGCTCGAGCGCCTTTTGCCGAATGGCGCGCTGGGGCGAGTCTGGATTGGCTTTCAGCGCTTTGGCTTTCTTCCAATAGGATGTTTGCGCTAGCATGCCCGCGCAGGTTTCGGCACCAATAAAGTTCGGGATTCTCCCCCGGGCCCCGGGAATGCGCGCCACTTCCGCGTGCTGCAGCAACGACCAGATCTCTCGGCGGATCTCCTGCTTCGATCTCACGGCGTCTAAACTATTCCTTGTACGAGGCGAGAGGCAATAGCTTCATGCCGATGGTCGCACGCGGCCGCGTTCGGGATCGCCACGCCAACAAAATCAAAAACATTCCTTAGCTGATTGACTGTCCAGG
>JBFJTQ010000546.1:0-3279 GCA_041625275.1 Binatia bacterium
CGGCGTTGACCTTCGGCGTAAAGAATATCGAACGCCAAAGTGGATTTTCCCGAACCGCTCACCCCGGTAATCACGGTGAGGGCGTTTAGAGGAATGTCCAGGTCAAGACTTTTTAAGTTGTTTTGCTTGGCTCCCCGGACGCGTATCGATCCTGTGCTCATGGTGCTGCTTTATTGCAGGCGGTATTTCTCCACCAGGATGCGTCGGAAGCGAGAGCCGTAGATCAAATCAAAAGTCTCCTCTTTATCCGGGAAGAGCTGCAAGGCGGTGTGCTTTGCGTGGCTTACGACGTCACGTGCTTCTTCGAGCGTGAGATCCACGTGCCACAGCAAAGCCGCGGCGACATCCATAGCGCGGCGAAGCCGACGCAATTTCCGTTCTTCAGCCAACAACGCTGCTTTATCGATGGTCATTTCTCACGGAAGAATTGGGCTGACTATAAGAGCCTCAAAATTCGGCCAGACCAAGCTCTTACATCTATCACAGGCAAAGGGGGAGGTCGAGGGACTGTGGGCAAGGAGCCCTTCACCTCTGGTTTGCGGTTGCCAACTTCCTTCGCCGCCAGCGCTTTGGTAGGCTACAAGCATGCGTATCGCCGAGCTTTTCTATTCCATTCAGGGGGAAGGGCGCCTTTTGGGAATGCCCTCGGTGTTCGTTCGCACCACCGGCTGTAACCTGCGCTGCAGCTGGTGCGATACACCGTACACTTCCTGGAATCCAGAGGGAAAAGATTGGAGTCTTGAACATATCTTAAACCGGGTTAAAAAGTATCCTACCCGCCATGTCGTCATTACCGGTGGCGAGCCCTTTCTCGCCTCAGAACTTGCGGAACTGACCGCCCGGCTCAAAGAGATCGGTGCCCATATTACGATTGAAACTGCGGCGACGACATTCCGACCCGTCTTTTGCGATCTGGCCTCTTTGAGCCCCAAGCTGTCGAATTCGACTCCATGGCAAAGACAACGAGGACGGTTTGGCACCATGCATGAGGAGCGGCGAATTAACTTGCCCGTAATTCAGAGATTTATTGCCGATTACGATTACCAGCTCAAATTTGTCGTCGAGCAAAAGACGGACTTCGTCGAAGTTCAAGAGATCTTGAACAAATTGCACGGAGTCGACTCATCGCGTGTGCTAATCATGGCGCAGGCGACACACAGGAAAGAGCTGCGCGAAAAGGCTCAATGGATCGTTGAGCTGTGCAAGAAACACGGCTACGGATACTCCCCCCGCCTCCACATTGAGCTATTCGGGAACCGGCGCGGGCTCTAGTCTCTAGTCTTGCCCCATCGATTGCTGAGTCTAAATCGTCTCAGTTGGCCGGAGATTTCGGGGACACGACGCTATGCGCCAGCCGCGGGTCTCCGCCGGGCGTGGTCCGTTGTTGGAGCCCCGGCGCGTCCAGATTGCCAACTATGGCCGGTGCAAGGATCTTCAGAAGCGTTACCGGCAAAGCACTGGTGAACCGATAATTGCCCGCTTCGCGCCCTTGGACGTAGGCGGTGACCACGCCGAAGTAACGGTCGCCAATATAAAAGACGAAGGCTGCCGTACGATTCGTTGCGCGCGACGTAAGAACTCCGCCGTGGCGATTGAAGGTTTCAAACCGATTGTCCCCTGAGCCCGTTTTACCGCCGACCGTAATGGCTGTGCCGTCCGCGAGCTTGAAAACCCCGCTCAGACGGCGGGCGGTGCCCTGCTCGACGACCTCGGCCATTGCTTTTCTCGCCGTTTTCGCCACTTCCGGCGCTAAAACCCGCTCCCCTTGATCCTGTTTCGGCTCGATAACGCTTTCATAAGGGGTGGCGCGGGCAAAATGAACCCGGGTAAGGCTGATGCTCCGTCTGCGAATGCCGTCGTTGACCAGGATGCCGATCAGTTCAGCCAGCGCCACCGGACGATCTGAGGAGTTGCCAATGGCCGTTGCGTAGGATGGGACCATTGTCTTGAAAGGGAATCCGAGGCGTTGCCAGTAAGGAGCCATACGGGCAAAAGCATCCTTCTCTATGCGAATCCGCAGTCGAAGGTCTTGAGCCCGGCGGTTACGCGGGTTGAGCAGCCACGCAGAACCCAGGCGACGGGCCTCGGTGCTGCGCGCGTATAACTGTTCCCACGACAGATCGGAATTCGTGCGGTATTCGCCGGCGCACCAGAGTTCCAAAGGGTGCACGGACAGAAGATACGCATAATCGACAAGGGTGAGCCGGGGATTTTGGTATGCGTGAAACAATTTTGACACCTCGTCCGCCGTGCCGGCTGCTAGATGCTGCCGAAGCCAAGCCGCCAGGGCCTGCTCGTCGGTTCCGATGCGCCAGGCAAAAAAGAGAATAGCCAATCGGCGGTTTGCGTTGCCCTTGGCCCCGATCAAACGGGTGACGATTAAGTCTTCAGTTTGGCCCCCGTAGCCTTGGAAAGCACGGCGCAGCACCGCTCGGGCTTCTTCCTCTGCGATCTCGCGCAGCATCCGCTGGCGGTCCGCCTGGTCGGGTTGCGTGAGCACCGCATCTGCATCGTAGGGCAACCGCGCACGGTGATAGCTCACGAGATCTCGCATGAGGCGGATGAAGACGAGGTTGGTGGAATTGCGAAACGCCTCGCGGAGGGCGAGAATGCGTCCATTGTCGTCGGCGTCGAAGTTCTCGAAGTTGTGCAGCCCGCCACCGGTGAAAAAGGCTTCGTAAGGGCTGGCGGAGTAACGACGCTCCATGGCTCGCTGGAGGAATAGCTCCAGCCCGATTCCCTGTTCATTTTGCAGCGTTTCGATGGCCCACCGGCTGAGGGGATCGCGCGCTTGTGCGGCCCTCTGTTTCAATTCTTGGAGATCGAGAATGCGCAGGTCCCTGTGCAATTCGGCCACGATTTCGAGATAATGGGTTAGTGTGCGCAGCTTTGCCGTGCTTCCCAGTTCAAGTTTGACGCTCTTGTTAAAATCGAAAGGCGTGGCGAGGTTGTCTGCCTGCACGCGCACTAGATTTCCATGCGGGGTCGATTGCATGAGCAAAAAGGAATAGACCACCTTTGCAGGGTCGGTGTTCTCCAAAAGTCGCTCGCCATCTAATCCGTATTGTTTGATTACAGCCGGATCCGATAAGGTGTGGAGGAAAGCAGTGATCTTCTTTTGCAAAGGAACATCGATGGTGCTTTGTACCTCCAAATGAAGGCGATTGAGATCATAAAAATTTCCCACCCCGAGTAGCTCCATCATCGTGGTGCGAATCGCATTGGCGGTCTTGTTCTTCCCTGAGGAAGCCTGAGGGGGAAGCGGCGCGGCGGGCAGAA
>JBFJTQ010000547.1:0-3275 GCA_041625275.1 Binatia bacterium
CTCGCCGCCCCCTTTGCCAAAGGGGGCAGACAGCCGTGCCGCGGCTGGATGGGGGATTTAGAATCGCGGCCACTGATATGGGAGTCTCGCTCTGAAAAACTGCAAAGCGTCAATGAAAATCCCCGTGAAATCAACGCTCGTTGAGGAACTTTGAATTTGTTTTGGACAGCGGTGGGAAGAAGGGATTTTTGGACAAACGAAATCGATTCAATGAGTTGAAACGAACTCTGCCGTTGCCCTGCCAAAAAACAACGGCTCTGGTTTGACAGCGTGTCCTTGTCGCCTGTACACAGGTAGGAAGCTGACCGCAATCAAGAATTAGAAAGCGATGTTCTTGGGGTTTTCTATGAAGCAGGGCTTGCAAACTCTACCGCCGCGGCATGGAGGGCATGGAGAATAGCGAAAGAAACGCGCATCTCGAACAAACCCTCTGCGAGCTCTGCGTCTCCGCGGCGAATAAATTTCGGGAAAAACTAGGATCAACGAAAACTGAATGAACGATCAAAAAACATCGCAAGCCCCCGTGGCCGAAGTTGGCGCGCACGGCGCCGAAGCGACGGTTGAACAGAAGCGCCTCGCCCTCGGTCTTATCTGCGGCTGCCATACGCTCAATCACCTGCAGTACAACATCACTTCCGTCCTTTTCCCGGTGATGATGACGGAGCTGGGCTTCGGCCTGCTCGGACTTGGCGTCATCTCCGCGGTGTCGAGCTTCGTGGGCCAAGGTCTCCAGGCCGTTTACGGTTTTTTCACGGGGTTCTTCAAGCGAACGACCATGCTGGGGCTGGGCAACGTCATGGTCGGCACCGTGGCGATGCTGCAGTATTTCGTGCGCAGCTTTCCTCAACTGTTGATAGCGCGGGTCGCCATCGACATCGGCTCAAGTCCGCAACATCCGCTCGGGTCGAGCATATTATCGCGCTATTATCCCCAATCGCGCGGTTGGGCTCTGACGTTTCATCATTCGGCGGGCAATCTGGGGTCGCTCCTCGGCCCCGCCCTCGCTTCATTCGCGCTCCTTTATATGGGTTGGCAAACCGCCTTCGTCGTCTTTGGCCTTCCGAGCGTCCTGATGGGGCTCACTCTCTTTTTGATCGGTGAGCGAACGGAAGTCTCCGACGCAACCGAGAGCAGCGCCAGGAAGAAAATGAAGGCCAACTTGAACGCCTATCTCCAGTGCCTCAAAAACCGCAACATCATTTTCACGTCATTGGTCTTAATGGTGGGCGCGGCGGGACGGGGCACGGGCATCAATAACACCTACCTGGTGCCGTTTTTCATGGAGCGGTTCGATGTGACTGCCTCCACGGGTGGCTTTCTACTGACATTGATGCAGGCGGCGGGCCTCATAGGACCCATGGCCATCGCCTGGCTCTCCGACCACGTCGGGAAAAGAACCCTGATCACCCAAGGCACGCTGCTGCTTTCGGCGCTCATGACGATTTGGCTTGCGCAGCATGACGTTTTGGGGCTGCTCTTTTATCTCAACCTGGTGCTCTACGGCGCCTTCATTCAGGCGCGCGGATCGCTGACTCAAACCATGATCGGCGATTTCGCCACTCCTGAGCTTACCGACGCGGCATTCTCGATCTATTATTTTGTCGGCTTCATCTCAGGCCCCATCTGGACGCTCATCATCGGCTATTTGATGGAGCATTACGGTTTTACGCCGGCTTTCTATGTCGCGGCGGGAAGCTACGTCGCGGGAATGTTCCTATTGATGCTTGTGAAGGAAACATAACGGCGCCGCGCTAATACTCCCGGCGATAAACCGACTGCACCGACGTCGATACCAATCGCTCCATGCTTCCTCAAACCATCGCCCTGCTATCGGCCATCGCTTACGCCCTGACTTTTATCCTGAGCAGGCGCGGCCTGCCGTACTCGACCCCGCTCACGATCACGCTGGTAACGTTGATCGTGCAAACCGCAGGGCTTTGGACCGTATTGTTCGTAACAACCGGCGTTCCCGATGTCGCGCCCCTTGCCCTGCTGGTGTTTGTCGTCGCCGGCGTTCTCCAATTTGTGATCCGCCAGTTGACTTACATTGGGATCGATAGAGTCGGCGCCGCGCTGAGTGGCCCGCTGCGGGCGACTGTCCCCTTCTGGGCCGCAGCCGTGGCTGTCCTATTTCTTGGCGAGCATATCACCTTCGGCATCGCCACCGGCACGATGCTTGTGTTTGCGGGTATATTACTGATTTCCTGGCGCGCGGGCGAATCGGTCAAACACTACCGTGCGCGGTACCTCATCTTTCCGCTGCTCGCGGCAATCGTCGGCGGCATCCTCTATCCCGTGCGCCGATATGCATTGACGCTGGCCCAGGAACCGCTGTTTTTTGGCGCCGTGGTCGGCCTGGTTGCCCTTGTTACGGTGTCGCTCTATATGGCCCTGCCGACAACCCGAGACAAACTCGTGTGGGACCGCAGGTGTCTGGTTTATTTTTTCCTTACCGGATTATTCGAGACTGTCGGCCTGCTCCTGGTGTTTTACGCATTGACCCTTGGCCCGGTCGTAATCGTGTCGCCCATCGTTTCCACATTGCCCTTATGGGTGGTCTTGGGAAGTAAACTCCTGCTGCGCGATCTCGAGAAGATCACGCCGCGAATCTGGCTCGGCGCCCTCTTCGTCGTTCTCGGCACCGTCGCCATCTCCCTGGCAAAACCCTGATATTTTCAACCCGGATTCCGCAGTTGATAGTAAAATCTATCGCGCGCGAAATGTGAGCCTGGAGTAGCGAAAACACGCAACCGTGCAGTTTCAAAGCCGATTTTTGGCGCTTGGCACCCCGCCCCATTGGGTCACGAAATGCACATCAGAGAGCAAAGTGCGAAAACCCTCAGAGGCAGAGGCCGATTGCTTTCGTTACGGAAGGTTTGCATCTCGCTTATTTTGAACCCGAATTCCGCAGTTGCAGAAACGCTGTGCGCCGAGCCTGGGATGAGCCTGGAGTAGCGAAAACACGCAACCGCACAATTTCAAAGTTGGTGTCGCAACCTGGCAACCCATCGCCCCCACTTCGATATCGTTTCTCCATGCACTGGCAATGGTTGTCCGCTCAGAGGCAGCGGACTATTGTTTTCGCTACGAAAGGGTCATCCCAGGCTGCTCAAAGAATTTCTACTGCGGAATCCGGGTTGAATTCCCCTTCGACCTCAGTTGCCGGTGGAGGGCTGCGATAACGCTGCGGCCTAATGCCTATGGTGCAGCCGGCACGCACGAGCACGATTCACGAGCACGAACACGTCTTACAGGTATCCCTTCTCCCGATAGTA
>JBFJTQ010000548.1:0-3262 GCA_041625275.1 Binatia bacterium
AGGCGCTTGGGGGACGCAATTTCTCAAACTATACGTGGCATGGCGACCAAGCTCCAGGGCACCCCTGGGTTCACGGTCTTCAGACCTCGGACTGCGACTTCAACGACCTGCGCTTCTCCAAGCTCATCATCATGGACGGGAAGAACCTGGTGGAGAACAAGCTGACGGATTCCCACTGGTTCATCGAGTGCATGGAGCGCGGCGCCAAGATCGTCGTCATCGCGCCCGAGTACGGGCCGCCTTCCACGAAGGCAGACTACTGGATACCGATTCGGCCGCAAACGGATGCCGCGCTCTGGCTCGGCATTACAAAACTCATGATCGACAAGAAATGGTACGACGATACGTTCGTGAAGCGCTTCACCGATTTTCCGCTTCTCGTGCGAACCGACACTTTAAAGCGCGTGCGCGCGCATGAGCTATTCGCCAACTACAAGAGTGGTCTCTCCCCCGACGGTCCGTCCATGAAAGTTCAGGGCCTCACCCGCGAGCAACACGACAAGCTGGGCGACTACGTCATCTGGGATGCAAAGAAAAACGGCCCGGTCGCTGTCACGCGCGACGACGTGGGCGAAACCATGGCCAAGAAAGGGCTGGAGCCCGCCTTGGACGGGACCTTCAAGGTAAGACTTGTGGATGGAAAGGAGATCGAAGTCGCGACCCTCTGGACGCTCTATCAAACTCACCTCAAAGATTACGATCTCGACACGGTCGTTGAGATCACACACGCGCCCAAAAGCATGATCGAGCAGCTCGCTCAGGATATCGCGACGATGAAACCGGTCGCGATCCACCAGGGAGAAGGGATCAATCACTGGTTCCATGCGACCGAGATGAATCGCGCCTCCTATTTACCGCTGATGCTCACGGGGAACATCGGCCGGCCCGGAGCCGGCTCGCACACTTGGGCGGGAAACTACAAGGCCGCTCTCTTCCAGGGATCGCCTTGGACCGGACCCGGATTCAAGGGTTGGGTGGCGGAAGATCCGTTTAATATTACCCTCGGTTCGAAGGTGCCTGGCAAGGCAATCAAGGCGCACGCTTATACCAAAGACGAAGAGCCTGCCTACTGGAACCACGGCGATCTGGCTCTGATCGTCAATACGCCGAAATTCGGACGCAGAAACTTTACGGGCGATACCCACATGCCCACGCCGACCAAGGCGATGATCTTCTCGAACGTAAACCTTATCAACAACGCGAAGTGGGCCTACGGCGTGATCAAGAACGTCGATCCGAACGTTGAAATGATCGTCTCCATCGATATCCAGATGACCGCCTCGATCGAGTACGCCGATATTGCCCTGCCGGCGAACTCGTGGCTGGAATTCGAAGGGCTCGAAATCACGGCGAGCTGCTCGAATCCCTTTCTGCAGATTTGGAAGGGGGGTATCCCGCCGGTCTTTGATAGCAAAGACGATCTCATGATTCTTGCAGGAATCGCCAACGCCCTCGCCGACATAACCGGAGAGAAGCGCTTCCGGGATTACTTCGCCTTTGCCGCACCGGACAAGCGCCATGTCTATGTCCAACGACTGCTCGACAGCTGCACGACCACAGCAGGCTACCGCCTCGATGACATTATGGCCGGCAAATACGGCCCCCCGGGCGGCTGCCTCATGAATTTCCGCACATACCCGAGAATTCCCTTTTACGAACAGGTTCATGACAGCGAGCCGTTTCACACCGACACCGGCCGGCTCCATGCATACTCCGATGTCCCGGAGGCAATCGAGTACGGCGAGAATTTTATCGTGCACCGCGAAGGCCCAGAGGCGACGCCTTATTTGCCCAACGTCATCGTCAGCTCCAACCCTTTCATTCGTCCCGAGGACTACGGTATTCCGCGGACGGCGGAGCACTGGGATGAGCGGACGGTCCGAAACGTGAAACTTGCCTGGAAGGAAGTCAAAGGCACAAAGAATTTCCTCTGGGAAAAAGGGTTTCAGTTTTACTGTCTAACTCCCAAGACACGCCACCGCGTGCATTCAAGCTGGTCAAACGTGGACTGGCACATGATGTATGACTCCAACTTTGGCGATCCCTACCGCATCGACAAACGATCCCCCTCCGTGGGAGAACACCAACTGCACATCAATCCGCAGGCAGCTCGGGAGCTCGGCATCAATGACGGCGACTACGTCTATGTAGACGCGAACCCTGCCGACCGCCCCTACCTCGGGGCCAAACCCGACGACCCCTTCTACAAGGTTTCGCGCTGCATGCTTCGAGTGAAGTACAACCACGCGTACCCATACAACATCGTCATGATGAAGCATGCGCCTTTCATTGCCACGGAAAAAAGTGTCAAGGCGCATGAAACGCGACCTGATGGCCGGGCACTCTCGGAGAACACGGGCTACCAGGCCAATCTGCGTTATGGCTCACAGCAATCCGTCACCAGGAACTGGCATATGCCCATGCATCAAACCGACAGCCTTTTTCACAAGTCCAAGGTCTTCATGGGCTTCATCTTCGGCGGCGAAGCCGACAATCATGCCGTTAACACGGTTCCTAAGGAAACCCTGGTGCGGGTGACAAAGGCCGAGGACGGCGGACTGGGGGGGAAAGGCATCTGGCAACCGGCGACGACAGGATATACGCCGGACAACGAAAATGATTTTATGAAGCGCTACCTGGCGGGGGATTTGACGAAAGTCAAAACTTGAAGCAATTGCGTTCAAACCGTTCAAGCCCCACCTCTTTCCTCCCCCGCGTCGCGGGGGGGACGAAGGAAAGGGCTGGAACGATTGAAACGACTGGAACAATTTGAACCCGAAATGGGGGAAAAGAGAGATGCCCTTCAGAGACCCCGATCCGACTGATCCGAACATGCTCGTAGGCGTTGCGTTGCCGGCTGATCCTGAAGCGATGCGCGACATGGCCTATGTTTTTGCCGAAGAGTTCGCCCGCATGGGATACAACCGCGAGCAGCTCCTGAGGCTTTTTAAGAATCCGTACTATGCGGGAGCCCACGGCACATACCGCGACCTCGGAGAACGGGCGATCGCCGAAATCGTTGACGAGTGCGTCGACGCTTGGGGAAGGGCTAAAATTACAGTTCAAGACGTTCAACCGGTTCAAAGCGATCACCCCCCCTCCTTCATCGACCCCGCCGACGCGGGGGAGGAAAGAGGTGAGGGCTGGGACAATTGGAACCCGATAGGAGAGGAGAGCGAAGATGTCTAAAGTTCACAACTGGCATATTGGCCGCGACATGGCTTACCCCTATGAGGCGGCCTACCCGCAGCGTCAGTTCGCC
>JBFJTQ010000549.1:0-3261 GCA_041625275.1 Binatia bacterium
TCGCCTGCTACGTCGCGGCGATCCCCTTTTTCCAGAACTGGCTCGCCGGCACCCTCGTTTACGCGGCCCTGCTCTTCGGCGGCTTCGCGCTAGCGGAGAAAAAGCTGGCGCTGATAACCCCTGTTCATTCTTAAGCGCAATTTTTGCGGGCGCCAATTGCTGAGCGGGTACGCGCAAACCGCTCAGCGATTCGCCTTTCTATACCCTAGCGCGTCCTGGGCGATGATCATCTTTTGAATATTGGTCGCTCCCTCGACGATCTGATACGACTTGGCGTCGCGATAGTACCGCTCCACCGGAAATTCCGTCGAATAGCCGTAGGCGCCAAGAATCTTCATCGCGGCGTCTGCCGCATAGGCCGCCCCTTCTGCGGCGGTGTACTTTCCGATAGATGTTTCGAGATTGTTCGGCCTTTTCTGATCCGCGAGCCAGGCGGCGCGGTAAACAAGCAGGCGGGCAGCCTCTTCGTGCACCACCATCTGAGCAATCAAATCCTGGTTCATCTGAAATTCGCCGATCTTCTGGCCGAATTGCACCCGTTGGTTGGCATAATTAACCGCGGCTTCCTTCGCGGCCCGCGCCAGGCCCAGCGCGCCGGCCGCACAGTTCAGCCGTGTCTGGTTTAACTGCCACATACAAATTCTAAAGCCGTCGCCATCGTTACCCAGGCGGTTTGCGGCCGGGATCTTGAAGCCGTCAAAGGCAAGCTCGCCAAGGGGCGAGCAACGAGCACCAAGAGCATCGATCGTCTTCCGCTCAACGCCTGGCTGAGTGAGATCCGCATAGAACGCGGTCATCCCTCGATGCTTCTGGGAACGGTCCGTATAAGCGTAAACCAGACCGCAATCGGCCACGGGCGCATTGGTGATAAAGATCTTGTTGCCGTTGATGATATAGTGATCACCCTCTTTCTTCGCTGTTGTCCGAAGAGCCGACACATCTGATCCCGCATCGGGTTCGGTAATCGCGAAACAGCCGATTTTTTCTCCTTGGACCAGGGGCGGAATCAATTTCTTTTTCTGTTCCTCTGTACCGAACTGCAGGATCACGAGGGCTGGACCCATCTGCATGTTGATCGCCACTCGCATGGCGCTGTGCACGCGGGCGATCTCTTCCGTAATCACGACCATCGCAAGGAAGCCCAGACCGCTGCCGCCGTATTCCTCCGGAATGACCGGCCCATAGAACCCCAGCTCTCCCATCTTCTTGATCAGGTCCTTGCGGAATGCCCCCTCTTTGTCGTCTTTGGCCGCCGTCGGTCCCATCTCCTTCTCAGCAAAATCGCGAGCCAGCTCACGCACCGCTTGCAGTTCTTCCGACAATTCAAAATCCATAATGTCTCCCCTTCGATGTTGTTAATTACGAATCAAATCCCGAGCAATGACGATCTTTTGAATTTCCGAGGTGCCCTCGTAAATCCTCAGCGCCCGCACTTCGCGGTAGAGTCGCTCCACGACAGTCCCGACCACCACACCTCTGCCGCCGTGAAGTTGCAGAGCCTGGTCAACAATCCGCTGGGCGGCTTCGGTGGCGTACATTTTGGCCATCGAGGACTTTTGTTTTGCATCCTCCCGCCCGCAATCATGCGCCCAACTTGCCTGGTTGACCAACAATCTTGCCGCCTCGAGCTCCGTCGCCATGTCTGCGAGCTTGAACTGTGTGCCTTGAAATCTGGCCAGCTCCTGTCCGAATTGCCGCCGCGACCGGCTGTAGCGAATGGCTTCTTCCAAGGCTCGTTGGGCAAGGCCTAATGCCGCCGCCCCGACGGAACAGCGAAGCACATCCAAGGTGGACAGGGCGATTTTCAAGCCGTCGCCCTCGCCACCTAGAAGACTTGCCCGCGGCACAGGACATTCTTCAAAAACGATGACCCCGATCGGATGCGGGGCGATGACACGAGTTTTCTCCTTGACCAGGAAGCCGGGAATGCCGGCTTCGACGATGAAGGCGCTGATCCCCTTGCCTTTCTGTTCGGGATCCGTCGAGGCAAATACCACGTATTGGTCCGCGATGCCGGCATTGGAGATGAAGCACTTCGTGCCGGTGAGAACATACTCATTGCCGCGCCGCACCGCTCGCGTCTGCATTGACGCCAGGTCCGAACCGGCTTCGGGTTCCGTCACGGCAAAGGCAGCGATGGCTTCTCCACGCGCCACCGGCGGCAGATACCTCTCTTTTTGGCCATCATTCCCTGCAAGCGTTATCGGATAGCTTCCCAGAGCCTGCATGGCGAACATGGCATCGGCGAGGGAGGAGCCGCGCGATAGTTCCTCGCGGACAATGCAGAGATCGCGGGCGTGCACTTGCTCCCTGGCTCCGCCGTACCGCACGGGAACCGCATGGCGTACAAACCCCTCGTCGCCAAGCTGTGTCACGAACCGGCGCGCTTCTTCCTCGATGTCGGTTTCCGCGCCGGACTCGGACATAAGATTTTGTTCGACCCAGGCGCGCACGCGTTGGCGCAGTTCCAGATGATCCTGATCAAAAAAAGGTAGTGGTTGCATTGTGGACAGCGGCGGTCAGTGATTCTCCAATGTACGGAAAATTAACCCATCGTGGCGCCGCCATCAAGGCTGATGGCTTGCCCGGTCATGCTGGCGAATTTTTCGGAAGCGACCAGCACCGCCAACTCGGCCACCTCCTGGGTCGTGATGAGGCGCCTTTGCGGTGCGCTGCTGGCAAACATGGCGAGGATTTGCTCGACGCTCTTACCCGTTTGTTCCGACATTCGTTGCGCGTTGGCGCGTGTGAGCTCGTCGTCGAGATAACCCGGGCAGATGGTATTGACCGTGATGCCCTGCCGCGCGGTTTCCAAGGCTAATGTGCGCGTCAAGCCAAGCAGTCCATGCTTGGAAGTCACGTAGGCGGCGACGTGGGAATAGGCGACCTTGGAGGTGGTCGAACCAATGTTGATGATGCGCCCCCAGCGCGCCTCGATCATGGCCGGGAGAAACACTTTGCAGCAGTAATACGTGCCCGTCAGGTTCGTCTTAATGATTTCATCCCACAGGCTATCGGACATTTCGAGAAAACTCGCCGCTTTGGCGATCCCGGCATTGTTAATGAGAATCTGAACATTCCCCCAGCGCGCTCGGATCGCTTCCGCCAGATCTTCGACCTGTTTTCGTTGCGTGATGTCACACGGCAGCGCTGCAATCTCGCCCTCCCTCCCGCCTAGCGCATCGGCCGCCGCTTTCAATTTATCTTCACTGCGGGCGGTGATCACGACACGAGCCCCCTGGTTCAGGAAGGCCTGGGCCA
>JBFJTQ010000550.1:0-3250 GCA_041625275.1 Binatia bacterium
CGGCGCAGACTTCACGATCGACGTGGAAAAGGAATCCGCGCTGGAAAAGATATCCGAGTTAACCGGCGGCAAGGGAGTCGATGCGGTCGTGGACGCTACTTCGGGAGCGGGGACCAGCGCGGTGATGCTGGCCATCGAAGCGGTGAAGCGAAAAGCGGGAATCATCGTCTTGCAGGGAGGCGGCGCCCCGAATGTTCCCGAATTTCCCTTGGGCAGGCTCACCGGCAAATACATTACGGTGAAGAGCGCGCGCGGACATAGTTATGCCGCGGTGGAACTGGGGCTGCAACAGATCGCCAGCCGAAAATTTCCGCTCCACGAGTTACGAACCCATGCTTTTCGTCTGGACCAGGTCAACCAGGCGCTCCGCGCCGTCGGGCGCGAGGGGCCGGAAGAGACAATCCACGCCTCGATCACGCCCTGGGCATAGGCGAGAAGACTGGTTAGAAGGTAAGGTCAGACTGACTAATTGTTGTTGCAAGTCAGGTATTCGACGCGGGATTAGACTGTAAGACGCATCGGGCAAAGCTCACAGGATTGGGTCGACGGAGAAATCAATTTAGTCCTAGCATGAACGAATCGCCCGATCAGCTCGCACAAGCACGTTCGGCGGAATCGTCACACTGATCTGCTTGGCGGCCTTCAGGTTGACCGCGAACTCACCTGCGCCTGCCCGCTAACGGGCAGCGCAACGTCAAACATGGTGTCTACGAAAACTGCTGCACGCCACCGCAGCTTGGGCAATGCTCCGCGTCAATTTCCAACAACATGATTCCGACTTTCAGCCTTCGCCGAAAGGGATGGAGTGACAAAGATCGAGATGCTAACGTGACGCCAGCACAAGTCTAGAAACCCACGGAGGCGCACATGTCCTTCCTTACTGACGAACAGAAAGACCTTGCGAACGAGATCGCTGCCTTACTGACCGAGCGAGGCGAGACGGTCTGCGTGGCGGAATCCACCACTGGAGGCCTCGTGTCCGCGGCACTATTGTGGGTGGCTGGAGCGTCCAAGTACTACGCCGGTGGCAGCGTGCTCTACACGCTTGGCTCGCGCACGGCGCTGGCGGGCGTGCCGGCATCGATGTTTGAGAACTACCGCGGCACCACGCCGGAGATGATCACCGCCATCGCCGACGCAATGCGCCAGCGCCTGGGCGCCACCTGGTGCATCGCCGAATCCGGTCTCGCCGGCCCCACCCGCGGCCGATCCGGCCTGCCGCCCGGCCGCACGACGATCTGCGTCTCCGGCCCGGTAACGCGTGTCAACGTGCAGCAGACCGGGCTGCCGGACCGGGAGCCCAACATGATCGCCTTCACGACTCTGACGCTACGCTATCTCCGGGACGCGATTAAAGAGGCGGAGCACTAGTGTCGAGTAATATGTGATAGCGAGGGCCTTCTGCCATGGCTTCGAGTTCCCTCTTATGGATGCCCAACGCCGCAAATCATAGGCGGCAAAGAGCAGAGCGAGGAACGAGCGGCGCTTTTTGGCGTCCGAGTGCATTTGCCTTGCTATGCAGTGCTGTTGCAAAGGAAATTGACTATTTCCTGAGCGGCCTTAGCTGCCCCATCAACTTGATCCTGTTCCAGCTTGAGTCGTTTCATGTTCTCTCGATAGCCAAAATCGGTAACAAGCGCCTCGAGTGCTGATGTCAAGTGTACTTTTGTTAACTCCTGTTTCCACAACATGATCCCGGCACCTTGTTTCTTGACTAGGGAAATGTTTCCTGCCTGCTCTTGATGCATCGGAATTCCCACTAACGGAGTGCCTGAATGAATAGCCGTCTGCACTGTACCTGCACCGCCGTGTGTAATCGCGATATCTGCCATCGGATTCACTAGATGAGCAGGCACGTGCGACTTGAAGAGTATCTGATCGGACAAACCGTTCTTATCATCATCTATGATAGTCGTGGTCACAATCAGAGTTTGCAAGTCGAGCCCACGGACAATATCAATTATGGAACGAAGAATTTTGGGTGAACCTGACACACCCATCGCGCAGTACAGTTTCGTTCGAGACGTATCGAAGTGGTCCCGCACTGGCTCGGGCACCCCACCGGGAAGTCGAGCGTAGCAGGGGCCACCGTATTTATACTTGGGTGGTTTATGAAAGTACTCAGGATGGGCGGGACGGTAGTTTTCAAGCTCTTCCGGGCTAATTCCGAGAATGGACGGTGTATCCATTACCAGCGTGAGATCCCCCGCCATGAAATCGAGTGTGCTCTTGTATTGGGGTAAGCCCAATTCCAAAGCAAGCTGGTTGAAAGGCTTGATCCAGAGACGCGCCCTGGGCATCAACCAGTTCACAAATCTGTCCATTGGCAAATAGTGAAATAAACCTACCAGGCCCCCACCGACAACGGCAGGTGCGAACTCCGCCATCTTTAGATCAAAAAAAGGCGCTGTCCAAGGACCCGGTTGTTGCACAATAATTGGGATTTCTACCAACTGAACAGATAAATATGACGGAAGATTCCATCCGATAAGTACAGCATCGGCATTTACCTGTCGTAACGCCTCGGCTTCTGCTGGTACATACGCTTTCAGTTCCTCGTAGGTAAAGAAACTACTGCTTAATGAATGACTTCCCTCTCCCCGGTTGTATGTCATATATTCCTTCGCACGTTCCGGTGACATGGTTGGAGTGATGGTGACAACCTCAAACCCCTCCACTCTCGCAAACGATTCATAGGGTCCACCATGACTAAAGAAAACCACGTCCTGTTCTAGCTTACGAAGGGCCTTGCCAATCTCGATCAAACGGGAGACCTCTGAAAGATAGAAGAAGTGAGGAAAACAAACGATTTTCATAAACGTTCTAAACACCCACATAATTTCTTAGTGTTGCGCTGCATAACTATTAAGTGAGCCGCCAGGAGAATAAGGGGTCAGGTCCGCCTTTTGCTTTTTAGCAAGGCTTCTTTGATTCTCGCCGCGCGCCGAGCAAGCCTGGATTCCTTCGCTATCATAGCCTTCATCCGAAGATACGCTGAACTCACAGAGGAGGTTTTCTCCAGGCCCACGGCTTTTCCTATCTCTGCCTGCCGATGTCCTGCCAATTCCCGACTTAAATATACGGCCATCGTCCGTGCCTCGTTTCCTGTCCCACGTTTGCGCAATTCTGCGACCGTTTTGCCATACTCTCGGGCCGTCGCCACTACAATCGCGCCGATCTCGGGCGCGAATACCTTCCTCGACTCGGGTATCTCCGAATGCACTCGCGCCTTGTCCCCTAGCCTCTCGAG
>JBFJTQ010000551.1:0-3240 GCA_041625275.1 Binatia bacterium
ATCAGCCCCTACGGCTTGACCGAAACGCACCTCGGGGGCACGTCGTGCCAGGTTTCTGATCCATTAGACAAGAGAATGGACACTGTCGGCTTTCCGATGACGGGAGTCGAGATGACCATTCGCTCGCCGGATTCCTTAGAGATTTTACCCCCGGGCCATCGAGGGGAGGTGTGTTTTCGAGGCTGGTGCACGATGAAGGGTTATTTTGAGGATCCGGAACGAACCTCCGTAGTGCTCGGACCGGACGGCTGGCTTCGGACCGGCGATGTCGGTTATACCGACGACCAAGGTTACTTGAAGCTCGTCGGTCGCATCAAGGACATGGTGCGCGTGGGCGGTGAAAACGTCGCCGCCGCGGATGTGGAAAATTTTCTATTGCGGCACGAGAAGGTCAAGCAGACGGTCGTGGTCGCCATGCCGGATAAAAGACTCGGTGAGGTTTGCGCCGCTTTTGTAGAACTCAAGGCGGCCGCTCAGGCGACCGAAGACGAAATACTCGCTTACTGTCGTAGCGGCTTGGCGAGCTTCAAGGCTCCCCGCAGAATCATATTCATCGACAACTGGCCGATGACCGGCGCCGGCAAAATACAGCGGCACGTGCTGAAAGATCGGTTATGGAAGAGTGCTGCAGAAGAACGATAGCCGAGAGTTTAATGCCTCCTGCAAGAGACGCAATGCTAATCCAAGATCAAGGCGCTCTGTTATCTCTGTGGATTTCAGACGCCAACGCACTTCGTGGCTGCGCCAAAAAAAGCTGAACTGGGGAGTCTTTCATGATTCGTGTTGCATTCGTAATTGGGGGTTATCCACCTGAGGAATTCAAGCGCCGAGCGGATGTGGCGTTGTCTTATTCGACCAAGGAAATTGAGGTAGGCATTGTAGAAGTCGCCGTGACCCCTTACTTCTACGGGATGACTCCCGCCGAGATTCAACTTGTCGCCCCTGCTTTTATCGAGAGCTTCAAGCGAGCACAGCGGGAGGGGTATCACGCGGTGGTGCCATTGGGTACCCTCGACCTGGGCGTGGATGGAGGAAAGTCCGCTGTGGACATCCCGGTCGTGGGGCCAACCGAAGCCTGCCTCCATATAGCCTCGCTGCTCGGCGACCGTTTCGGAGTCATGGTTTATCACGAAAGCATGGTCACATTCTCCCGCGCCATCATCAGGCGCTATGGAATGGAGCATCGAATAGTGGGATTCGGCGTGAGCGGTTTCGATTTGCCCGATCTTGCCGCCCACCACGACGAAGTCGTCGACAACTTCGTGCGCGAAGCCAAAAGACTCGTCGATAGCGGGGCAGAAGTCATTTATCCCATGGGAATCAGCCAGTGTCCGGTTCATATAAAGCCGGACTGGCTGCAGACACGGCTCGGGGTGCCCGTCGTAGAAGGCATCGGAGCGCCCATTCGCATGGCTGCTCTATTGGCTCAATTAGGCCTTTCCCAGAGTCGCGTGCGATGGGTCAAATCCCGAAACATTTGACGACGATTTTTAAGGTTCGTGCGTAGCGCAGGGGAAACGCGATTAGCCCCTCGATGCGCGCGTCGCAATTTCGTTCAGTATCGGCATCAAGTAACTTTTGAACACCTCATGATTTTCACTCATCGGGAAATGGCCTAATCCTTTCATCTCGACAAACCTTACACCTTTAATCTGTGCCGCCAGAAGCCGTGTTTCTGCGGGCGAGTTACCCCAGTCATATTCGCCTGTCAGCAGATACACGGCCACGCGCGCCGTATCGATCTGGCGCGCTTCCCCGCTGGTCAAGTTGTGGTCTATGAAATTGTAGTAAAGATCTCCCTTTGACACAGGCGGTGCGCTCTGACCATAAGTCCAGGCAATTTCGCGCCTGTATCTCTCGGGATTGCCTGGTGCCGTTTTTCCATACATCGACTGCATCCTGAATTCGTTACTGATCCGGGGATGATCGTGGAATTCCAGTGTCGGCGCCATCCTGGCTCTACTCAAACCCGCTTCAAGGCCAATGACGGCCGTGAACGCATCGGGGCGTTCAACGGCGAGGTCCACCGCCAATTGTCCTCCCATGGAGCATCCCATGAAAACCGGTTTTTCAAGGCCCAAAGCGCGGCTAAACTCCAGATGAAAATCCAGGAAAAAGCTCTTCGTTAGCCTGTATTCCCGTTTCCACCACTCGACCGATTCAGGCGGCAAGGACTTGCCGTGATAGGGCAGATCGGGAACGATGACCCGGTATTTCCGGCAGACATCATCGTCGTTCAGGGTGCGGCGCCACAGGCGCCCGTCTGACGCTGCGGTGTGCTGACAGACAAGAGGAATCCCATTCCCGTTTTGTTCGAAGTAGACTCGATACTCGATACCCTGCACCTCAACATAAACATATCTGCCGACGGCCGGGTCAAATCTTGCCATGACTCAATATTCCCCGATCATGTCGAGATGCTGGCTTCCTCGTTTTGGAGCTCTCTCAACACATCCAACATTCGAGTGAGAGGCCAGAAGTGGGCGAACGCCGCCTCGATGTCGCCCCCGAGCTCAAAATTCTTGCGCGCGATTCCGCCGTAAAGATCGGTAAAGAACGGCGGCGGGACAGGCAGCAGGAACTTTTGCCATGCTTCGACCGAGCCTTTGATAAAAAAGCTCCACGGATTCATGAAGGAGGGATCCAATGTCATATCCGTGATCACGCCGTCTCGCACCTTAACGAGGCATTTGGACTCCCCTACAACGAGGAGTATGTCCTGAGAAAAAAACCTGCTGGCCAAGCGGAACTCCGGATCATGGTTTATGGCATCCCGAACATGGGCGATTTCCTCCGGCTCCATGAACCGAACTCTCATCGGCGGTTTTTCCACTTTACGTTCCGAGTCGAAGCGTGACTTTGCGGATTAAACGAAACGCGAGCGATCGCTCCGTCGTCAACTTCCGAACGAAGGAATCCAAACGATTCGGGCCCTACCTGGCTAAAAAGATCTGGCGCAGCTCCGCGCCGAGCTTTTTGAATTCCTCCTGCGTCGGATTATCCATAAAGACCATATGGGGAAATACCTTTTCCGCATCTTTGATTGGAGGGTAGATCCCCGGGAAAAGCACGAACTCGCCTTCTTCCGCCATTACTTTCTGGCCTTCAGGCGAACACATGTGCTCCATAAAGAGCCTGGCTGCATTGGGATGGGCGGCTTTGGCCGCCAAACTCATGACGTTGGGTATGGTCAAATACTTGTCCTTGTCCATTAGCGCGTAGTTGAACGGACCCTTAAAT
>JBFJTQ010000552.1:0-3219 GCA_041625275.1 Binatia bacterium
AGCGAAGAAATTCACCTGCGCTCTCGTGTTGCGACGCAGGTACATCTTGACCCAATAATCGTAGAAGTATTCGATATCCTGCTGCGCCTCCTCCAGACACCCGTCGCCGGATTCGAAGCGAATTTTCATCCATCGTTCGCGCAATGAAATCCCGATTAAAGAGCTTTTCTGTCGCGTATCGAGATACGCCCCTGCGCTCCGGAGCACCTGCGACAAAGCATAAGGATCCGGCATTCCATTGCTGTCATCGCGCCTGGGAAGGACCTGCGATTCAAATGCCCTGATGTCGCCACTGTTGTAGCGCAGTTCGACGGTTTCCCCGAGTGCGTCGCGAGGTTTTGACTGGCCGGAGACCAGCAAACCAAACCGGGCAATCCAACCACTTCTTGAGTGATCGGCAGAGCTCCCGTGCCATCGTGACCCTACCTTGCCGCGAATGATGTACGTCCCTCCCACCTGAACCAGATCGACGCTAACAACACCGTGAGACTCGAGGAGTTGGCCGATTACGCGCAGGTCGCGGGCATAACATCTGTCGCTGCTCCCCTGTGATTCGCCACGATCCGGAACGGCTTCATCAGAAAGGTCCAGTATTGAGTCCGACAATCTAGTAGCGGTTCTCATGTTCATCACCTCAAACTCATGATGCATCGAGATGGTTGTCCCGATTCTAAGTTTTTCAGATTCCGCTTTCGGCAACCAGGCGATCGGACATGGGCGTCGATGGTTCAATCGACTCCACGAGACCCGTGGCTTTCCGCCCTTCCCTCACGAGAAGTTCGGCCTTTTCAGGCGAGTGGGACTCCCGTCGAAGCATGGCTTCTGACATAGCCCCGATCCCTGTAATCGCAAGCCCGGTGCCAGGCACAAGAAACGAGAATTTCCCGTAAAATCAGAGGATTACAGCGGCTAGCGAGGACATAGTCCATGACAGTGCGACGCTCCTGTCTGACAAGGATGACAATTCCGTCAGCCGAGAGCGAAGCCTGCGATCGAGCGATCCAGAGTGGGCGAATCGCCTGGACTGGCTTGTTTTTCACTAATTGACGAGCTGTGTCGCGACTGTGACCCGTAAAGCGGCCGGTAACATGAGTCGCTTTGGCGTCGCGTGAGGCGGCATTGTGAGACCTAGCGGAAGCCTTATGAGCTCGATGAATTGACTAAGGCAATTGGGTCCCCTTCATCAGGTACCGATCGCACTCCCGGGCAGCGGCGCGCCCTTCATTGATAGCCCACACGACCAAGCTCTGCCCGCGTCGACAATCGCCGGCCGCAAAAACACCCGCTACATTGGTGGCGAACCGACCGTACTCGGCTTTGACATTAGATCGCGCATCCTGCTCTAGACCGAGTTGTGCGAGAATCGTTTCCTCGGGCCCAAGAAAGCCCATCGCAAGTAAAACCAAGTCGGCTGGCAGCGTTTTATCCGTGCCCGGGACTCGTTTGGGTATGAAAACCCCTTTTTCGTTTTTTGCCCATTCCACCTCGTAGATCTTCAGTTCCTTAACGTTACCTTTTTCGTCGCCCACGAAACTGTCGCCCGTAGTCAAGTAAATGCGCGGATCCTCTCCAAAACGTGCTTTTGCTTCCTCCTGACCGTAGTCTAATTTATAGACCTTCGGCCATTCCGGCCATGGGTTGTCCGCCTGGCGCGTGTCGGGCGGCCTGGGCAAAATTTCAACTTGTATCAGGCTCTTGCACCCATGTCGCATAGCGGTCCCGACGCAATCCGTTCCAGTGTCTCCGCCTCCCACGACGATGACATGCTTATCTTTTGCCGAAATGTACTTTCCGTCCTCATGGTTTGAATCCAATAGACTCTTGGTATTCGACTGCAAGAACTCCATGGCGAAATGAATCCCTTTGAGTTCGCGACCCGGAATGGGGAGATCGCGCGGCTTCGTGGCACCGCAGCACAGCACCAGCGCGTCGTACTCTTCGCGTACTTTTGCAGCGGGAATGTCCACACCCACCACCGTGTTTGTAATGAACTTCACACCTTCCGCCGCCATCAGATCGATGCGCCGTTGCACGATCTGCTTATCGAGCTTCATGTTGGGGATACCGTACATTAGCAGACCGCCGATCCGGTCGGCCCTCTCAAAAACCGTTACAGTATGACCCGCGCGGTTCAGCTGTGCAGCGCAGGCAAGCCCAGCCGGTCCTGAGCCTACCACTGCCACTTTTTTTCCCGTGCGCCTTACCGGCGGCTCAGGGGTCACCCAGCCCTGGGCGAATCCGTTGTCGATGATCAAGCATTCTATAGTCTTGATGGTGACCGGCAGCTCGTTGATGCCGACCACGCACGACCCCTCACAAGGGGCAGGGCATACCCGACCCGTGAATTCCGGGAAGTTATTCGTCTTATGAAGCCGGCGCAGTGCTTCTTGCCAGAGCCCGCGGTAAATTAAGTCGTTCCACTCCGGTATCAAGTTATTGATGGGACAGCCGGATGCCATCCCGTTAAGGACCTGACCGTTGTGGCAAAACGGGATACCGCAATCCATGCAGCGCGCGCCCTGCTCCCGCAGCTTTGACTCGGGAAAATGCTCGTGAAACTCTTGCCAATCTTTTACCCGCTCGAGCGGGGAACGGTCTGTAGGAAGCTCACGCTCGTACTCCATGAACCCGGTTGGTTTACCCATAACGACGATTTCTCCTAACGATACGCATGAATCCCCTGTCAAGCTCGGCAAGTCCTTCCGGGCTTCTCGAACGCCGCCACATGAACTCTGCGCTTGAATTGCGCCCCCGGAAAGGGGAGTCGCGCGAGACTGCAACAAGCTGGCGTGATGGAACTTGACTAAAACCCGTTATTGATTCCTCTCGGCCGTTCGCGTCATTTGCGAAGTCACGTTGAGGAACTGGCGCTAGTTACCGCTGACGCGCGCAGCGTCGTTCTTGTTGGCTTCGAAAGCGGCCATGATGGCTTCGTCACCCATCAGTCCCTTATTCTCGGCCTGTTGCAGCGCTTCGACCATGCGCCGATAGTCTCGCGGCATCACTTTAACAAACTTACCCGCAGTCTCTTGCCATAGCGCAAGAAGCCGCCAGGCCCGCGCACTGCGCGTATATATGGCGTGGCGCTTGAGCAACTCTTCTACCTCCTGCAGGTCACGCTCGTCTAATCTCTCGAGCGTCACCGTGTCATGTTCGATGCTTTCGATCCGGGACAGGAAACTGACGAGCTGCTTCCCACGCTGTTCGTCGCCGCCGTCC
>JBFJTQ010000553.1:0-3218 GCA_041625275.1 Binatia bacterium
ACTGCATCGCCGAGCACCTTCTGTGCTTCCATATCGAAGTCGGTGCATTCGTGAGTTCGCAACCGGTCCAACTCCATGAAACTGCCGGCGTCGAGGAGAATGTCGAGACGCTCCCGAGCCAGCAGCTTTCCCTGGTCATGCTGGCGCCGGCCCCGTTCTTCGCCGCCGGCGGCCTGCGCCTTTTCATTTAAATCACGAAGTTTCTCCAGATTACTTGTCGCGGTCATGAGGGGATGTTCCTTGCACGTAAAGTCCGGATTCGCAAATTTTTCGGGTCGAAGTATCATAACAAAAGTGCCCGGCCTGTCAACAGAACTTGCCGCCTGGGCGGCCCAGATTCCTTGCAGTCGGGTGATCAAATTGCTAGCGTGCATGGTTAGGGGAAAGTCGCCACATGCCCAACATCGTTGCAGGTCCAGCAAGCACACTACGGACAAGGTTCATGCGCGCAAAACGGAGCCGTTGGACGCCTTCGACCGCCCCCCAAGCCCACCTGAAGGCCAACCAAGCAAATCTGATCGTGGCGGCCAGCGAAGGCGATTCGAACATGCTGTATGCGACCGGGTTCTTTGTGCCGGACCCGTTTATCTTCTTCCAGCACAAAAAAAAGAAGTACGTCGTGATGAGCGATCTCGAAATTGACCGCGCCAAGAGCCAGGCAATTGTCGATCGAGTGTTGTCGTTCTCGGCATATCAGAAAAAACTTAGAAAAAAGGGGCGACAAAACCCGACAATGGTCGATGTGATGGACCTGTTGTTCCATGAAAGAAGCATTCGATCTCTCATCGTCCCGGCAAATTTCTCCGCCCTTCTCATGGATCAGTTGAGGGCTAAAGGCTTTAACGTGCGGATCAAACGCGATCCCTTTTTCCCTGAGCGCGAAACTAAAACCGTAGCGGAAGTCAGGCATATTTCCGAGTCCTTGCGGGTTGCCAAACTGGGGCTTGATGCGGGCATTCGGGCGCTCAAACGGGCCAAGATCGGGCGCGACGGCTACTTGTACTTCAATGGATCTCGGCTAACCTCGGAAACCCTGAAAACCATCGTAAACACCACCATCATGGCGCAAGGCTCGCTCCCGAGCCACACGATCATCTCTTCGGGCAATCAGTGCGTCGATCCGCATCACGAAGGGGCGGGCCCAATCCGAGCGCATACTTCGATTATCTTTGATATTTTTCCCCGCTCCCAGAAGACGGGCTATTTCGGCGACCTGAGCCGAACGGTCGTGCGCGGGCGCGCCTCCGATAAGCTCAAAGAGATGTATGCTGCGGTCCAAGCTGGTCAAAACACCGGCTTCAAGATGATCCGCGACGGCGCGGACGGGAAAGAGATTCACGAAAAGATCCTTGGCCTTTTCAAAGATCGAGGCTTCCCCACGGGCAGAATCAATGGAAGAATGCAGGGTTTTTTTCACGGCACCGGACATGGGCTCGGACTGGACATTCACGAGGCACCGCGCATAGCGCCGGTCGAAGCGACCTTGAGGAACGGGCATGTGGTGACCGTGGAGCCCGGGCTGTACTATCATGGCATTGGGGGGGTACGTCTGGAAGACGTCGTTTTGGTTACGGCCAGGGGCAACCGTAATCTAACTCATTGCCCCCAGTTCCTGGAGATCTAGCGGAGGGTCGCAGGTCATTAGCCCGCATCGCTCATGTTGCGAAAATCTCGCACTCGAGGTATCCCTTTGCCCGTCCGCCCGGCACAGCCTGTCGATGGGCAATCTGCGGGATTGAGTCCAAAAAACTCTTAGCATCTGCTTATTGATTTTGCGTTGGGTACATCGACTGAATATCGCTTTTTTGCCGGAAAAAAGCCGCGAATCATTGGTCATCGCGGCGCCGCTGGCGAAGCCCCGGAGAACACTCTTGCCGCGTTTTACAAAGGACTAGAACAAGGGGCTCATCTGATCGAGTTGGATGTCCAGGCGACTCGGGACGGAAAGGCCGTCGTCATCCATGATAGCACCCTGGATCGTACCACGAACGGTCATGGCCCCCTCAACGCTCGCTCGCTCAGTGAGATCAGGGCGCTGGATGCCGGCTATAACTTTAGCTTGGATCTCGGGCAAACCTATCCATATCGCAGCCAAGGTGTCCGGATACCAACGCTCGAGGAGTTTTTTGTCGCTCTACCCAACGCGAAGGCGATCATCGAAATCAAGCCGGAATCGCCGAATATCGCGGCGACCGTGATCGACACGATTCATCGACTCGGGAAGGACGACCAAGTCCTCCTTGCTAGCGAGCGGGACAGTATTCTGACCGAAATTCGTCAATCCCTCACCATGCAGGGGCTGAAGATGTCTACGGGTTTTTCCTACGGCGATGTCGCCGAGTTCTTGGGCCATATTTCCGCCGCTTCCTTGGGTGAATACCGGCCCTCCGGGCAAGCTTTGCAGGTGCCCTGCGAGTACGAAGGCACCACAATCGTCAACGCTGCAACGGTGGAAGCGGCACACCGATTGAATCTGGAGATTTTTGTTTGGACAATCAATGACGTCGATGAGATGAAACGCTTGCTTGCGCTTGGCGTCGACGGCATCATCACCGACAATCCCTCCCGACTGGCTTCGCTGTTAGCAGCAATGAAGCCATGATCGCGAAGACGGAATTCCTCGAAACCCTCCTCGACGAGCTTGAATCCTCCAACAAGCGGGTCATCCGCCGCGCCGTCGATGCGCTGATTCCGCTCACCGCGGGATCGCCCGAGGTGGCCGTTCGGCTCCATCACATGCTCGACGATTCGCGGCGCAAAAATTTGTGGTCCGTCGCTTATGTCTTGGCCCATGTGCCTCTACCGTCCGCAAGGGTGCTTGAGACTTTATGCGCTGCGCTGGACGACGGCGATTCCGATATTCGCTGGGCGATTGCCCTGGCTCTCATTCGGTTGGGTAAAACCGACCGCGAGGTGATCGCTTTTCTCCTAAGACTTTTGACGCAGGGAACGCCGACACAGAGAAGAATGGCAATCTACTGCATTCGCGACTTGGAATTGACGGATTGCTTAAGCTTGGAGGCTCTCTCGCGCTCGCTCAACGATTCTGAGCCAGCCGTTCGAGTCGCCGCCGCGACAAGCTTGAAACAGAGAACCGATGTTGATCACAGGGTAAAAAACCGCCTTCTACAACTTTTCCTGTACGATCCGGACAGTCGCGTACGAAATGCCGCCGCCATTTCCCTCGCCCACTTTGGATCGCCGTCCGATGAATTTCT
>JBFJTQ010000554.1:0-3217 GCA_041625275.1 Binatia bacterium
GAGCTCGAAGATCATGATGATGTGCAAAGCGTCTCCGCCAATTTTGATATTCCTAGTGAGTACCTGGAGAAAGCGAGTTGAGGGCGAGAGCCTCGAATCGAGGTGCACTTAAGGCCGCGTCCCCGGCCCGCCGAATCATTGGCATCGATCCCGGAACCGTCATCACCGGTTGGGGGGTGATCGAGGAGGTCGAAAATAGACTGGTTCATTTGGCGCACGGCGTCATAGCCACGGGCGGGACGCGGGAACAAGGCGTCCGACTGAGTCGCGTTTACCGTGGCATCGAGGAAGTGATGGAGGCCTATCGGCCGGATAGCGTGAGCATCGAGAGAGTTTTCTTCGCGCGCAACGCGCAAAGCGCGCTCAAGCTTGGGCAAGCACGAGGGGTGGTCCTCCTGGCAGCCGCCAATCAACACGCTCCCGTTCATGAATACACGGCGGCCGAGATTAAACTGGCGGTGGTGGGCTACGGGCGGGCAACGAAGGACCAGGTCCAAATGATGGTCGCCTCGCTCCTCCGGCTCCCGTCGAGGCTTTCGCCCGACGCGGCTGACGCGCTGGCCGCGGCCATCTGCCACGTTCATACCCAACCGTTTCAGGCGCGGCTTGCGGAAATACGGGCGGCGCAAGGCGTCGATTTGCGCGCACGGAGGCTGTAATCATATTCGCGCTAGCGCAATGGCAGGTTGAACGATGATGGCCTCGGGAGAAACCAGAATTCAACGTGATTGCGCACATTAGCGGTAAGCTCGCGCACAAGGTGCCAGGAGAGGTCATTGTCGATGTCGATGGCGTCGGCTATCAGATCTTTATTCCGCTGAACGTTTTCTACGGCCTGCCGGAAGTCGGGGGCTCGGTCAGGCTCCATGTGCACACCCATTTGCGTGAAGACGCGCTTCAGCTCTTCGGCTTCAACGACAGTGACGAAAAACAGGTGTTTCTCTTGCTCATTAGCGTTGCCGGGATCGGGCCCAAACTGGCGGTCAATATTCTATCGGGAATCCCGGCGCAGGAACTCGCGCATGCGATTACACAGGGCGATCAGCTTCGGCTCGTTGCGATACCCGGTGTCGGGAGAAAACTCGCGGAGCGTATGATTGTCGAATTAAGGGACAAGTTCACGACGCTCCAGTCCGAGTTTCCGGCGGCGCGCGCAAAGGGCGCCGGCTCTCAACTGATTCAGGACGCTGTGTCCGCGCTGGTCAATCTCGGTTATCGTAAGGCTGAAGTCGAGAAAAATGTCGGCAATGCGATCCAGAGCGGTCAACAAACCCTCGAGGAAGTGATCAAGGATGTTCTTCGTCGTATGACGCGTTGAGACGATCTATGGCGCAGAGATTCAACAAGCCCGAAACGGCGTCACAGGTGCGGCCTATTTCGCCCAAGCAAACCGATGACGACTTAAGCTACGAATTGAATCTTCGGCCACGCGGCTTCGACGAATATGTCGGGCAGGAGCAGGTCAAAGAGAATCTGAAAGTCGCCATCGCCGCCGCACGGGGACGCGGCGATGTCCTGGATCATTTGCTTTTTCATGGCCCGCCCGGGTTGGGTAAAACTTCCTTGGCCTACATTATCGCGCGCGAAATGGACGTGAACATCAAGGCCACATCGGGGCCGGTCGTCGAGCGCGCCGGCGACCTGGCGGCGATCCTGACGAACCTGGAGGAAGGCGACGTCCTGTTCATCGACGAAATTCACCGCCTCAACCATGTGGTGGAAGAAGTCCTGTATCCCGCCATGGAAGATTTCCAGATCGACATACTGATTGGTCAAGGCCCGGCGGCGCGCTCGGTCAAACTGGATCTCAAGCCATTTACGTTGATTGGCGCCACGACCCGGTCGGGGCTCCTCACGTCTCCCTTGCGCGACCGGTTTGGTGCCATCTTTCGCCTGGATTTCTACTCGGCGGAGGCTTTGACGAAGATTCTCACACGTTCGGCGGCCATTTTGGGGGTGTCGGGAGAAGAGAGCGGCATTGCCGAAATTGCGCGGCGCTCCCGCGGCACCCCAAGAATCGCCAATCGGTTGCTGCGGCGCGTGCGCGACTACGCTCAGGTTAAAGCGGAAGGGAAAATTACCAAGGCGGTGACTGAAAGTGCGCTGCGGATGCTGGAGGTCGATCCCATCGGCCTCGACAAGATGGACACCATGCTTCTTCTGACTCTCATCGACAAGTTCGCGGGAGGGCCCGTGGGAGTCGAGACTCTTGCGGCGGCCATCGGGGAGGAAAAAGACACCATTGAGGATGTTTACGAACCGTTCTTGATTCAGGCTGGTTTTGTCCAAAGAACGCCGAGAGGCCGGGTCGCTACGCATCTGGCCTATGAGCATTTCGGGAGAAATCAAGGAGGGCCGAAAGGCGCCGGGCCGAAAAATCAACCGACTTTATTCTAAATTGAGTTTGGTCGGCGGTGAATTGCTGCTAAGATACTCGGAGAGCGAGCAATGGCGGGTTTGGGAAAAACCCTGATCTTTTTGGGAATTATTCTGATTGTCGCAGGTGTGATTTTCTCGCTCGCGGGCAAGATTCCATGGCTGGGCCAATTGCCCGGAGATATCTATATCCAACGAGAACGCTATAGCTTTTATTTTCCCTTGACCACGTGCCTGCTTATCAGTGTGATTATTTCCCTTGTCCTGTACTTCTTTAAAAGGTAAGATTTTCTCGCGTTTTTGATGCCTTCGCGGATCCAAATCATGCAAACCCAGGACACGGCAAAATCCATCGAGGAAAGCCTAAAACTGGAAGAGGCCAAACGTCGCAAACGCGAAGGCGTTGTGATCCTCGTAACCACGCTCATGGTTTTGGCCTTCGCTTTTTTTGAGGTGCAACTCCCCGATGTTTCCCCGGAGTACTCGTTAGGCAACAATATCGCCTTTTTTCTCCTCATCAACGTCAACATTATTCTGCTTGCGTTACTGGTGTTTCTCGTCGTTCGCAACCTGGTGAAGCTGGTTTTCGAACGCAAGCGAAGGATTTTGGGTTCACGGCTGCGTGTGCGATTGGTGCTTGCTTTCGTCGCGCTGTCCCTCATCCCGACGCTTTTATTATTTGTCATCGCTGGGGGATTTGTCACCCGCTCCTTCGAACGCTGGTTTGACATTCAAGTTGAAAACGCACTGCAAGGGTCCCTGGAAATCGGCCAAACCTACTATCAGAATTCGGCCAACAACGCTCTCTTTTACGCGCGACAGCTCAGTCAATTCATTACCC
>JBFJTQ010000555.1:0-3214 GCA_041625275.1 Binatia bacterium
GTCAGGCGCTTGTCCTGGCTGAGGCGCCGGGCCTCCACGAGGGCCGAATCGTAATCCGTGCCATGGAGTACAGCATTAGCGCCGTAGCGCCGCACCCAGCTTACTTTGACAAGAGGAGCGTGCAGGGGCATTACGATGGTTGCGGCAATGGCAAGCCGCTGGCAGTGAAAGGCGACGGCCATGCCATGGTTGCCCGCGCTGGCGGCGACGACCCCGCGCCTCGCCTCCTCGGGGGTGAGCATGAGCAGGCGGTTCAGGGCGCCGCGCTCTTTGAAGGACCCGGTCATTTGAAGATTATCGAGTTTGAAGTAGACTCGATTGCCGGTCATTCGGCTGATGGTTTCCGAGGCGGGAAAGGGCGATAGATAAATGTGCTCTCGTATGCGCTCGCGGGCGTCTGTGATGTCTTGAAAGGTCACCATTTTGTTGCCAAGGGTAGAATGAAAAGCCTCCCCTGCGCAAGGTGCATCCGCCTGCGGGGATTTGCCTAGCGCGACACACCCATGGCAGGGAACGCGACAGACGACTTAGCGTCGAGTTTGCGATGGTGGTCCACTGTCTCATGGATCGCCGATCAACGCGCGCCATAACAGGAAATCATGACATGGAAGATCAAACGAATCACAGCGCCGACGACATTGACCGCTATCGCCGCAACTACGTCGTTGAGATGGACGGCATCACGCTTTACCGGTCATTGGCAGCGGCGGAAAAAGATCCGAAGCGAGCAGCCATCTTTGAAAAGATGGCCCGGACGGAGGAGCGCCACGCCCGGCGCTGGGCCCGGCTCATCGAGCTGAGCGGCGGCATTGTTCCGCGCTATCGTCCATCGGTGCGCGTCCGAATCTTGAGCTGGATGGCGCGCCGCGTCGGTACTCGCAGAGTCGTTCCCATCATCAGCGGGCTTGAAGCGAGAGACGAAGCCGGCTACCTGAGCCAACCGGAAGCCGCCGGGCTGCCGGCTCAGGAGCGGGCGCACAGCCGTGCTTTGCGGGCCATGGAGAGCGGCATCCCTGGCCAAGATGCGATCATGGGCGCCGAACGCTGGCATCGCATGTCGCGCGGCGGCAGTTTGCGCGCTGCGGTTTTTGGGGTCAACGACGGTCTGGTGTCGAATTTCAGCCTTGTCATGGGATTCGCGGGTGCCGAGGCGAACGCGCAGTATATCGTGCTCGCCGGCGTGGCGGGGTTGCTGGCCGGCTCGTTTTCGATGGCCGCCGGCGAGTATGTTTCCATGCGGGCGCAGCGCGAGCTTTTTGAGCAGCAGATTGCCATGGAGAAGCAAGAGCTGGAAATGTCGCCTAAGGAAGAGGAAGAAGAACTCTCGCTGATTTATCAAGCCAAGGGGATACCGGAGCACGAGGCCGCCTTGCTTGCACGGCGAATTGTCGAGAATCCCGCGACGGCAATCGACACCCTCGCACGCGAAGAACTGGGGCTGGATCCATCTGAACTCGGGTCACCGTGGGGCGCGGCGACGAGTTCCTTTTTTGCTTTTGTCGTCGGAGCGTTCGTGCCAGTGCTGCCGTATCTGTTCCTCTCCGGATTGGGCGCCTGGATTGGGAGCGCGCTCCTTAGCTGCTTGGCGCTGTTTGGAGTCGGTGCGATTCTTTCCATCTTCACAGCTCGAGGCCCATTTACCAGTGGGACGCGCATGCTGGGTATCGGGCTCTCGGCCTCAGGTGTGACCTATACAGTTGGCTGGCTGCTTGGTGTATCCATAATCGAATAGTCCGTAATAGGAGACGTCAAAACTTCAGTAGGAGCAGTTTTGTGGCAGCGCTGCCATTCCCAAAGTTGAGAGGAATTCGATGCGATGTTGCTATGCGTGGGAAAAAATACCCTTGAAAGGAGAAAAATACTGGCATTCAGATCGTTTTCGTGGCATGAGCATTGCTCGAACGGAAAGGGCATTATGACGACTATGCGAAAAAGATTGTGTGCTCTACTTTCAGGGATAATGGTAGTGGTGATTCTCTCTCCCGCGCTCCACGGGTATGAAGAAATCGTCGTCAAAAACGGCGCGACCATCCGCGGCGCTGTGAAAGTCGAGGGCAAAATACCGCCGCTGCCGCCGCTGCAGATAACCAGGTACAAAGATGTTTGCAAGGATGTGCCCAATGAGACTCTCATTGTTGGGCCGGGTCAAGGACTGCGATACGCCGTTGTTACTCTGGAAGGAATCACGAAGGGTAAGGCCGTAGAAAGAGAATCCCTGCATGAACTGGACAACGTCAAGTGCCGTTTTGTGCCCCATGTACAAGCGGCAAGCGTTGGCCAGTTCGTAGTGTTCAAGAACTCCGACCCTATTCTCCATACGGCGCATTCCTTTTTCCCCGACGGTCAGCCGCAGTTCAACGTGGGTCTTTATCCCGGGCGCGTAAGCCGTAAACCACTCATCACGCCGGGGGTCGTGAAAATTCTTTGCGAGGTGCATCCGTGGATGTCCGCCTATATCGTCGTAACCGACCATCCATATCACTCGATTACCGACGTCTACGGAGAGTTCCTCATATCTGATGTTCCCGCCGGTTCCTATCGGATCAAGGTCTGGCACGAGAGCTTGGGCACACAGGAAAAACGGGTGGAGGTCAAGTCCGGGGCATCGCAAACCGTGGATTTCACCTTCACACCGTCTCCAGGAGTAAAAAAATGAAGCGCGGAATACTGTTAGTCATCTTAGCGTTGTGCGTGCTGCCTGGCGCCGGCTTGGCTGCGGCTGCCGAAGTGAGCACCGGCATCATCAAAGGCACGGTGACCATCGCGGGGAGACCGTCACAGGATGCTGTCGTTTCCGTCGAGGGCGTTGCTCCGGAACGGATCAAGGCCGAGAGTGCCGCGGTAAAGAAGAAGGCGGTGCTGGATCAGCGCAAAATGAAATTCATACCCTATGTGTTGCCGATTCTGGTCGGCACGACGGTTGAGTTCCCGAATAATGACAACACCTGGCATAACGTCTATTCGAAGGGCGGGGCCACGGAATTTGACGTCGGACTTTATCCTCCGGGCAAGACGAGGAGCGCCACTTTTGACAAACCGGGGGTGTCTCGGATTCTCTGCAACGCTCACCCAGCCATGGAGGCTTTCATCATCGCGATGGAACATCCGTACTTCTCCGGCACTGACAGTAGAGGAAACTACCGGCTCAATCGTGTTCCTCTCGGGACTTATCGTGTCAAGGTCTGGCACCCACAATTAGGATCAACGGAGTCGA
>JBFJTQ010000556.1:0-3214 GCA_041625275.1 Binatia bacterium
TTGCCCGGTACGAGAGGAGATCACGGCCTTGGCGTCCACCCCCTGGTAAAAGGCTCGTTGTGACATTCAATTCTGAGTGCCGAAAATATGCTAGCGGTCATTGTCAAAAACCCGATTGAGAGGAAACCCATGATGACTCCCAGGAAAGCCGCTCAGGTCGACACGAATCAGATCATTGACGGCAGTTTTGTCAGGACTCTGGAGGACAATGGTTATTTAGCCGAGGCGAGAAAAAAAATTGGCCGCTAGACCCGCATGCCGGCGCCACGGCTGGGCCAGATGCAACGATCATGACAGAGCGATCGGACGCATGACCAAGTTCTCGATACTTATGCGATAGGAGGGCTAAAGATGCATGGTGGTAAAGCACTTGTGGAAATCTTTGAGCGAGCAGGAATGGACTACATTTTCTCCTCACCGGGAACCGAATGGCCGCCAGTTTGGGAAGCCTTTGCCGAGGCGCGAGAGCGCGGCGACAAGCGCATCGCATTCATCAACTGCCGGCATGAGGCGGCTGCGGTCGCCGTGGCGTCGGCATACACAAAAATCACAGGCAAACCGCAGGCGGTTCTTTTCCATGCTACGGCCGGACCGCTGAACGCTGCCATGTACCTGCGGGCGGCATATCAGGAGCGGGTCCCGATGGTCATCTGCTGCGGCGAATCCTCGGCCTTCGGGGAAGAGACGCGCCTGCCGGACCCCGGCAACCAGTGGGTCCATGACCTGACAGACATCGGCGGCCCTGCCGAGCTTCTGCGGCGCTGCGTCAAGTGGAGCGAGCGAGTTACCGCATCGTCGATTCTGGTTCCCTCCGTGAAGCGGGCGATAGAGATTGCGGTGGAACCTCCCGCCGGTCCGGTTTTATTGGGGGTACCGTTCGAATGCATGCTCGACGACGTGTCCCTAGCCGACGATCACGGACCCACCCAGGTTGCACGCGCCCGCACGATCGACGAGCAGTCAATCGAGAAGGCCGTGGAAATGCTCTTGCGCGCTCAACGCCCGGTGCTCGTGACTGAACATGTCGGTCGAGACGCCGCCACCGTCAATCCCATGGTCGAACTGTGTGAGGCGCTCGCCATTCCGGTCATGGAATCCTTCCGGCCGGCGTTCTTGAATTTTCCCCGTAACCACCCTCTTTACGTGTCGTTTGATCCCCAGCGCATTCAGGCCGCCGACCTGGTGTTGGTCGCCGACGCAGTCACTCCTTGGTATCCGGTCGCCAAAGGCCCCAGTGCCGATGCCAAAGTCCTGTTCCTTGGCGACGAGTATCCTTATTCCCGGCTCCCTTTCTGGGGCTACAGGGTTGACCTGGCGCTGGTTGCTCCGCCCGCGGCAACACTGTCGAGGCTGCTTTCCAAGCTAAACGCCTCGGAAGGATTCGCGGCAAGGAAATCTGAGTACGCAGAGCGTTCCCGGGCGATTCGTGAAGAACACGACAAACAAGTGAGCGCCCTGCAGCAAGAGGCATTTGAACACAAGAGTGACATCCCGGTGGATCCGCGCTGGCTTTGTCAGGCGCTTCATGAATCGATTCCACCCGACGCCGTGGTCGTCGAGGAAACCACGACGCATCGCACCCTGATCCAGAACATGATTCCCCGCTCGCAACCCATGTCGTACATCGCTCGGGTGACAGGAGGACTCGGCGTGAGCCTTGGATACGCGGTTGGCATCAAGTTGGCCGTCAAGGAACGGCCCGTTTTTGTGCTTGTCGGCGACGGCGGGTTTCACTACAACCCCGTACCCTCCTGTCTAGGATTGGCTCAGGAATATCAATTGCCGATCATTGTCGTTGTCTTCAACAACCAGCGTTATCTCTCCATGGAGCGGGGCCTTCTGAGGTATTATCCAGACGGCGCCTCAAAAACAACGGGAGTCCACTTCGGCGGGCCGATACTTCCCAATCCTGAGTACCGCCACTATGCGGACATTTACGGTGGATACGGGGTTAGGGTCACGGATCCCAAAGATATTCAACCGGCCGTTGTTGAGGCTCTGGAACAAAGCCGAGCGGGGCGGTTGTCCGTCATCGACGTCGTTTTAAGCGACTACCTGCCTAGACAGTAAGCCCATGACGCGCACGAAGCTCGGCGATTAACGATTCGAAGGTTACTCCAGCAGCAGTTGAGGGCCCAATCCCCACTGGATGAGCAACTGCGAAATCCGAAAAAATCCTCGTTCAACCCGGCGCCCACATCGTTTAGAGCTGCCACACGCCGCGAACGACGCCCTCGCACACTTTCGCTATAAAGTCGAGGTTCAACGTCTCAACCGTATCCGTCGGGCCGTGATAATGCGGATTGCGAAAGAACGCAGTGTCCGTAATCATGAGCGCAGGATAGCCTGCGTCCCAGAAGGGTGAGTGATCGCTTAGCCGCACGGCGGGAATCAAAGCGCCATTGCCGGGCACCGAAAGGGTTTCGACCGGCAGTCCTTGGACCTGACGCATTTGTCGTGCGAACCTGCGCAGCAGCGAAGTCGAGTTCCAGTTCCCAATGATGCCGATAAAATCGCCGCGCTCGGGATAAAACCAATCGAGTCCAAACGGATACTTCTGGCTCTTGGGCCTTGAGTCTGTGTATCCAACCATTTCCAGAGAGACCATGGCATCGACTTTCGTCCCCGCCCGTTTCAGCTTGTTGGCCAAGTGCGTGCTACCCACCATGTTCAATTCTTCGAGATTGAACGCACAAAACCATACTTGGGATCGCAATCTGGCCCGAGACAAAATGCGCGCCGCTTCGAGGAGAACCGCCACTCCGCTGGCGTTGTCGTCGGCGCCCGGTGTGGTTTCCACCGAATCGAAGTGCGCCGCGAGTATCACGAGCGGATTGCCCCGCCCAAGGTTCAGTTGGCCGATGATATTGCGAAAAGTTCTGCCGCGGTACGCAAAGAAATCGCTTTCGACCTTCAGGCCGTAGCTCAAAAACTCTTTTTCGATAAAAGTTTCGACGGCTGCCAGGTGGCGTTGACCGCTAAACGGGCTGCGCACACCCACGATAGCGTGAAGCTTTTGGCGCAGGGATTCACGGTCAACCGGGATTTCCATGGCAACGCTTCCTCGGTTTCCGGCTCGTGCGAGCCGCGTTAGAATCCACCCTCGTTCCGCCCGTTCGTCGAGAATTCAGCGACTACAGGCGTGCACATTCGCATCACAAGGTCGCCGCGGCACCCTCTCCTAGTGTAGAGTCCCTGAAGTTCGTTGAAAAAA
>JBFJTQ010000557.1:0-3210 GCA_041625275.1 Binatia bacterium
AGGCCGCGCCTTTGCGCCTCCTCATAGACCACGGCGCCCGTGGCTGCAAACTGAAGTCCCTGAAGGCCGCCGTTGATATAAAAGGTAATGTCATCCCGGCTTCGGCGGCCGGGGATTTTTCCGCGCGCCAGATCGATGAAAGAGGGATGTCGATGCGTCGTCTTGAAGCGGCGGTTTGATTCCGGCAGCCGTTTTCGTTCCTCCTCACTGCCGGCGATGTAGGCGACGGGACTGTGGCCGCGCCCGACATCGACGATGGAATCCGTCTCGTTTGCGGGGAACACCGCTGACATTCCCTGTTTGACGATCACGTTGGCCCGCGTGAACACGTCTTCGTCCATTTCGAAATAACCTAGATTGGTTACGTGCTGGCCTGGTTCCAGCCACGATCCCTCGAGCGCGGGGACCATGCTGTCCGTGCAGGTGCTTACGATGTCGGCGCCTGAAACCGCGAGCGCGGCGCTTTCGACCGGCTGCACGTCGATTCTCAGCCGCTGCGACATCTCCTCGGCGTAGCTTTCCCGGTGGGATCTAGTCGGGCTGTAAACGCGCACCTGGCGAATGTCGCGGACACAGTGGAAGGCTTCGAGATAATTCCGCGCCATGCCGCCGGACCCGATCATGCCCACCACATGCGCATCTTCGCGCGATAGATATTTTGCCCCCAAGCCCGCACCCGCACCAACGCGCATGTGTTGCAACACACCTTCATTAATGATGGCGAGCGGGGCGCCATTGCGCGTGCTGAAGAGGAAGACCAGGCCGCAGTAAGTCCCGGGCTCCATGCAGTACTTCTCCTCTGTCCAGTTACCCTGTTCATCGCGCGGCCAGTACACGATGTCCGACTTCATCCGAATGGCAAAAACACCGAGGCTCTTGCTAGCCCCTTCCATTGTGCCCCAGCGATAGTAGCCGTCATCACGCTCGCACGGGACGTAAACGTCGATGCGCCCGCGGGCGACCGAATCGTTGCCAGCAAGACCGAGAAAGGCCTTTTCTTGCGCGTCGATGCAAGCCTGCATCGTCAAGACTTTGCGCACCACGTCGTTATCGATCAGCAGCATCGTGGCTCCCCCTTTTGGCTTTAGAACCTTAACCTTCCCATGCCTCACCACTCACAATCTACGAATAGTCTATTCTAGGTTTCCTGTGAAGAAGTATTCACCGCAAAGACACAGAGTTCGCAGAGAGTTTGTTCAAGACGCCAGTCTCATTCGGTTGTCTTCGCGCCAACTGGGCCTCGAAAGAAAGGCGGTCCTGTGTTTTTCGACTACTGTTCCAAGCCGCCATACGTATTGACACTATCTGTCTTAACCCTATAAGAATATGAAGAAGAGGAGGATTTTTCATGAAACTCACAGGCGCTTTATTGGTGTTGAGTCTGTTGATGCCTATTAATGGAAATGTTTTTGCTCAGGATTATTACCAGGGAAAAACCGTTCGCGTCTTGGTCGGCGGGTCTGCCGGAGGCGGCTTCGATACTTACTCTCGAACAATCGCCCGCCACATGGCAAAACATATCCCTGGCAATCCCAATCTTATTGTAGAAAACATGACCGGCGCAGGAACAAGGATATTGGCAAAACATCTTTTTAGTGCCGCTGAGCCCGACGGCCTCTCGTTTGGGATTTTCAATGGCTATCTGCTTTTGGGGCGGGTGTTGGGAATGAAAGGGCTCGATTTTGACGTCCGTAAATACGAGTGGGTCGGAGTGCCGGTCCAGGACCATGTCGCGTGCGCGCTCACCAAGGCGACTGGAATTACCAGCCTCGAACAATGGCGCGCGGCTAAGACTCCCGTCAAGATCGGTGCTCTAGGCCCGGGAAATAGCACAGCGGATGTTCCGCGGCTGTTGAAGGGCGTTCTTAAGCTGCCGATCCAGATGGTCGAGGGCTATAAAGGGACGGCCGATATTCGGATCGCTGCGGATTCGGGCGAGGTGGGGGGTGGATGTTGGGCATGGCAGTCCATCGAGGTAACTTGGCGCAAGGCCTTGCAAGCCGGCGAGGTCAAACCAATTATTCAGGTTGCGCCCAAGGTGCACCCGGACATTCCCAACGTGCCGAACGCATTTGAACTCGTCAAGACCGATGAGGAAAAACGGCTTCTCAACGCCGGCGTGGTCTTACCGTCCTCCGTTACGCGTGTCTATGCAATGAGGCCGGGCACTCCGAAAGATCGGGTCCGTATTCTGCAGAAGGCCTTTTCGGATACCCTCAAAGATCCAGAGTTTCTGGCCGAGGCAAAGAAGGCGCAGCTAGAAATCGACCCGTTAACCGGTGATGAGGTCGGAAAAGTTGTGGCTGAAATGTTTGAGCTAAGTCCGTCTCAGATAGCCAAACTCAAAGAGATCCTGGCACCGAACTGATCCGTACTCGGGACGGTGGCCGGCGTGACCTTGCCGGCCGCCGTCACAACGGCCAACTCTCAACGTCCTTTATTGCCTGGAAACTGAAACACTCGAGCCTCGGCTGCTAGTTCGAGCGGAAAGAGCTTGTGGGTATTGGGGGCAGGTCAGCCTGCCTAGCTTTTTCTCTGCGAGGTGCTCGCATGGAAGAATTCATCGCGTGAAAAAGGAGGTGGAGAATGAAAAAGTCGATTATTTTGATCTTTGCCGTAGTGGTCGCTACGGTTCTTACCGGTGGGGTTTCGCGCGCGCGGGCGAGCGCGGAAGATGAAATCGTCGCTGCGGCGAAAAAGGAAGGATCGATAGAGTTTTACGGTCCAACTACGCTGACGCCGAAAGGCGCGGAAGAGCTGTCGGCTGCGTTTAACAAGCGATACGGGTTCGATATTACGCTGCAATACAACCCTTCCGGCAACATGGTGAGAGACGTATCGAAGATCGTCAGCCAGGCGCTGACCGGAGTTCGTCCTCAATGGGACGCGATGATAGTCACGGACGCGCATCACGCGACGCTTTATCTCAGAAAGCTCCACGAGATCTTCGACTACACGAAATTGGGTGTGGATCGGAAATTCATCGAATACAAGAACGGCACAGTCGCTGTCCTCAATCAGTTTATACTTCCCGCTTACAATACGAAGATCCTGCCGGCGAAGGACATTCCGAAGACATGGGAGGATCTCCTGGACCCCAAGTGGAAGGGTGGCAAGCTGGGCGTGAACACCGCAACGCATCACTTCGCTCGACTGGCGGCAGCGTGGGGCGAGGAGAAGGCGACCAATTACGTCAAGGCGCTGGCCAAG
>JBFJTQ010000558.1:0-3209 GCA_041625275.1 Binatia bacterium
CACCGATGGGTGGCTTAGAACCTACAACGAGGAAAGGCCGCATGAAGCCTTGGGCAATCTCACACCTGCCGAGTATCGGGAGAAGCTTTCAAAGGCCAGAAACTCTACTTTAGAACTGTCCACTTGACGGGGAAGCTTACGTTGCCTCTTCGGCCGAGCACAAGAGAGTTGGGTCCGTGTACGAGATGAAAGATTCTGATTCAAGCTTTCAAGAAGAAGGTCGGCGCGATTGAAATTCAACGGGTCGCCGGTTGGACTGTAAGGCTGAACACCACTGGCAACGGTGCGATTCGGTCACTCAAAGTCACCGATTGCCTTTACGCGAGATTATGGTGAGAGTCGCAAACACGCCTGTAGAGTTTCTCGAATTGCGCCGCGACACATTTCCAATCGTAAATTTCCTGAGCTCTCCGGAACGCATTCTCAGCTAGTCGCTTGCGCTCGTTGCCGTCAAGCAACAGTTGTTCGATGGTGTTGGCAAGAATATCCGGGCGACCACGCTCCAACACCCGGCCGGTAACGCCGTCCGTGACAACATGGCCAATTCCACCGACGCGCGTGGTAATTACACAGGCCCGTGCTGCGAATGCTTCCAGGAATACTACCCCCTGCCCCTCAGTGTCGCCCGAAGCCGCCTCTACGGACGGTGCGGCAAACAGGTCCGCAGCGGCATAGAAGTCTGGCAGATCCTTGTTGGGTATGGTTCCCCAGAAGCAAACCTTGTGGTCTATTCCTAGACCTTTTGCACGTCCTTCCAGTCGAGCTTTCTGATCGCCATCGCCAACGATCCAAAGCGTTGTCCGGACACGGAGATCCGATGGTAGAAGGGAAAACCCTTGCAGCAGGTCGTGGCATCCTTTTTTTTCAACCAATCGGCCGACGAACAGTATTACCAATTCGTTTTCAGGGAGTTCTGCACGCAGTCTTGCGGGATTTCCCCCGGCAAATAGGCCGATGTCGACACCCATAGGAATCACTATCGGTTTGGGCAGGGAGGTTAATAGCCCAATCGCGCTTGCGGTGGCGTCAGTGTTGGCTGTCCAGGCATCGCTCACGGCGATAATGAAACGCTTGATTCGAGTCATAACCCGACCCCGCAGCGCGAAGCTGTCGGCGCCGTGGACGGTGGTTATGAGCGCTATTCCGAGGCTGAGCTTCGCGAGCGCTGCAATGAATCCCTGAGGGAGAATCCAGTGAGCATGAATCAGGGATGGCTTTTCGGCGCGAATGAGGCGCAGCAGCCGGTATGCCATCGACAGCAAGAAAAAAGGCACCTGAACCCACAGCCACGGCGAGCGTCTCAAATTAGGCAATATTCCCGATCCATAAGCGAGCGCTTGCAATGCAATGGGAAAATATTGAAAGCGATGGACCGTGACTTTGCCCTCGGCCCTCGTGCGCCCTTTGCCATCAGCGGGAGCTAAAATACAAACTTCAACCCCACGGTCGGACAATTGCTCTGCCAAGTATCGAAGAAAGACGGAAGCCGAATCCTGGGGACTTCGCGGGTAGCTCGAAGTCAACCATAAAACCTTAAGCGCTCGTTCGGTCATACTTAGCGATGAAGTAGTTGCTGAAAAAATGTTCCTAGTCGCACAGCCATTTCCGACCACGCGGGAACACTCCACTCGATTCTAGTTGGGTTCGCCAATTGTGAACGCACGGCTCGAGCCAGACTCCGTGGATCACCGGGTTGGTACAAACATTCGGGATGGTTTCTCAAAAGCTCCTTCATGGTACCGACCTCCGCGGCTACAATAGGAACGCCGCAAGCCAAAATTTCCCGGGCCTTTTGGGGATAATTGTAACGCCCGAACGGGGAATTCCGATTGCATACTGCGGCAACGTCAAGGGCGTTGAGAAGCACCGGAACGGTTTCTAACGGAAGGATTCCTAGATCATGTACTCGCGTGCCGGAGGGGATGTTATTTTTGAGAGGGCGCGGCCCCGCAATGGCGAGATCCACCCGGCTGTCTTCGCCAGCGAGGATTTCGAATCCGCGATACAACGTGCTAATGCCGCGACTTTTATTTAAAGCGCCGGCCATGCCGATGATCTTTCGATCTTCGGGCAGCCCTAAATGTGTGCGACAAGACCGTTGCTTTATGGGACGGAAAAGGTCTGCCCGAATGGCGTTCTCCAACAGAAGGACGGGTGCGGGACATCGGTACTGAGCGGCAATGTAGTTTGCTAGTTGAGAACTGACGCAGGTCACACCGTCCGCGGCCCTGACGGCTCGCTTGAAAAGAGGCAGGATGCCGGGAATTCGCGTGGCCGTGTAACTCTCAAAGTTGTCGTAGAGATCGATGACTAACCTGGCGGTGCCATTCTTTGCGAGCTTGTAACCGAGAATGGCGTGCAAAGCATCCGAACACGCCCAAATGACCTCGGGATCGAAGGCGCCTCCGCGTTTTTGAACAAAACGAAGATACCGCTTCAGCCCTGGCCACGGAGTATTGAACAGGTTTAAGGAATGCCATGTGACGCTTCCGGTGGAAGAGCTGATCGAAGGCGCCCACGCGCCTTCTGGCTTAGTCCTATAACTGAGCGCGATGCCTTGTACTTCATGTCCAAGGCGAGATAATTCTGCAGGCAATTCCCAGAATCGCCCGAAGCGATCATCCAGGAGGTCTTTACCCATGTATTGGCGCTTGGTCAGAACCAGGATTTTCATTTTAGCTGGTTTAAGAAATCAAAGAGTTCCTGGTAGACCGCGCACTCGTTTAGGTGTGCATCGGAGAAAGTGCTCGCCGCCTCGGACAGGCGGTGCCGCGCTTCCGGATCTACCAGTAATCGCAGGAGATGTTGGGCAAACGTCTCATCGTCATCGGCAACCAGGACACTTCCCTCGATCCCTTCGGGGAGACCTTCGATCCCCTTTGAGGTCGTCACCAGAGCCTTTCCGCGCGCGAGCGCTTCAATCGTTTTAATCTTTAGTCCGGTGCCGATCCACGCAGGATTGATGACCACCGCCGCTTCAGCGTACTCGTTTTCAACGCTGTCCCTGTGCCCAAGGAACCTTACATTCTCGAACTGCTCGCCCAAAAAAGCGCGATAGATGTAACCGCACACATGCAGATGGGCGTGGGGATATCGCAGGTGAATATGGGGCCAGATCGAGAGCAAGAAACGGCGCAAGCCGTCAATGTTGGCGCCGTTATAGCCGCCGACATAAAGAAGGCGTCCGTCGACTGGAGCAGCGGATCCTG
>JBFJTQ010000559.1:0-3207 GCA_041625275.1 Binatia bacterium
GCGACTTACATAGGCCACACGCGAACCTCCGGCAAGGTAGAAGTCTATTCTCCTGTTCGCTCTGCGGGCTTCTATTTCCTGCTTCGATTGCCGGCTCATGCTTGCTCACTGCCAGTCTTGCCCGTTCAATTCGATAACAACGTTACCGTGACTCTGCGAGACCTCCGTCCACCATCTCAAGCGATCAAAAGGTTTGACGCCTGCGCTTTCACCCCCATTTTCTCGATTTGAATGGATTGAATCAAACTCTCGTGGCGAATAGAGACGCACGCGCGGGGCCCTACTGATTCATGTGCTCATCGACGTATAGCCAGGGGCATGCGCCTAGGGTCAGCAGACAGGTTTTGCTCCGTAAAAACGCCCCAGACCCGATCCGATAGTCAGGCATCAAGTCGGGCAGAATGGTGGCGTTGCATGGTTGGCGAGAGCCGCGCCTGTGACGTAGAATGAACCTTGCTGGCACAGCCGGGCCGAAGCGAGTCAGGGCGCCGGCTGGTGCGCAGGCGAGATCATGCCGGCTAACCTCACACCCGAGTATAAGGCCGCAGAGGCCGCGTTCCGTAAGGCACGCGACCCGCGAGAGCGCCTTGAGCATCTTCGGGAGATGCTCCGTGTCATTCCGAAGCACAAGGGGACCGACCATCTTCAGGGGGATATCAAGCGTCGCATCAAAGAGCTTTCCGAAGAACTCGAACGGCCGAAGAAGGGCGGGGTCCGCGGCGGTCCGCCGCTCGTGATTTCGCCCGAGGGCGCAGCGCAAATTGCATTGATCGGGCCGCCCAACACAGGAAAGTCATCTCTGCACGCGCGGCTCACGGGGTCGGGCGCACAAGCCGCGCCTTATCCGTTTGCTACCCAGTATCCCGAACCGGGGATGATGCCCTATGAGGATATTTCCTTCCAGCTCGTAGACCTTCCGGCCATCGCGCCCGAGCACCCGGTTTCCTGGCTCGCAGGCGCGCTGCAAACGGCGGACGCGGGGCTGCTCATTGTGGATCTCGGCGACCCCGCGTGCGTCGAAAGGATCGAGGCCCTAGGAGCGGTTTTGCGCCAAAAGCGCGTGACGCTAACTGAGACCTGGGGGCCGGCGGGAGACCGCGCCCGAGAGACTGCGCAGGCTGACGAAGATCCCTTCGCGCTGCGGCTTCCCGCCGTGCTAGTCGCCAACAAGGCGGACCTGATCGCGGCCGTGGACACCGAACTGCGGGCGTTCTTGGAGCTAACGGGGCTCCGCTATCCAGCCATTCCGGCATCGGCGGCTACTGGCCTGGGCCTCGGCGAGATTGGTCCGCTGCTCTTTCAGCAACTGGGCATCGTACGCGTCTACACGAAGGTGCCGGGCCGGCCGCCGGACCGGGACCGGCCGTTCACCCTGCGCCGTGGGCAGACCGTGGAGGACGTGGCGCGGCTCGTGCACAAAGATATTGCGCGCTCGCTGAAGTACGCGCGATTGTGGGGGAAATCCGGGTTCGACGGACAGCAAATCGGTCGAGAGCATCCCCTGGCCGACGGCGATGTGGTGGAGTTGCATGCGTGAAACGCTGTAGGTCAAATTCGCTTCAGGTATCCGTGAAACCCAGAATCTTTAGTATCTCCAAGCCCTCGCGCGCCGGTAGATAGTCGGGATCAATTTCGAGGGATTGTTTGAACGCCTGGCGCGCCTTGTCGTATATTTTTTTATTCAGGTAAATTCTTCCCAGGTTGAAATGGGGGAACTGATAGCAGCAGTAGCGCTTGGCCCGCATCGCTTTCTCGAGATAGGGAATCGCCTCGTCTTCTTTACCCTGCTCGATCAGGTAAACGCCGATGTCGTTGTAGGGATTGCCAAAGTCAGGATCGATCTTGATTGCCTTTTGCGCCTCGTCGATGGCCCGTTTGTAGTCTCCCATCTGCGCGTAGGTCCAGCCGAGATAGGTATAGGCCTCGGCTGTCGGCATGATCGCCAGCGATTTTTCAAATAACGAAATCGCTTCATCCGGCCGGCCCAGAAGGGTGAGGAGATAGCCGCTATTGTACAGTTTCGCGGCAGCCTCTTCGTCCTCCTTCGACTTCCCCCGCTCCGCGGATCCGGCCATGCCGGCTAAAAGGCATATGACGACAAGCGCTCCAGCGAGGGTTCTCATGACTCGTGCCTGCAAGATATTCTAACTTAATCTTCGGAATTTACCAGCAAGCCCAAGCCAATCGGTTTTGGACGCCGCTGCGCTGCAGGACGGCTCAAGCTTTTTCTTTAAAAAGAACGTTCGCGGGAGTTGCCGCGATCGCGAGGGATCGGGTTCAGGGATGGAAACATTACGAATCGGCGCGATTAGTTTGGCAGGCAAGGCGCGTTCGTCGTATTGTAGCCACTCGCGTTTTGCGCTCAGGATCTTGGGCTCGTTTTGCCTTTACCCAAAGACTTCGAACGCTTACCCCCTTCTTCGAGACCATGCGTCAGGTATCCATCCTCATCCTTTTTGTTCTGCAGTCCTGATGGCAATTCCCCTTCACCTTTCTTTTCCATGTAGGTTTTTAAGCCGACCGGAAGTTCGCCCGCATCGCGTCCATGCTTTTCCTTGGTCTCAAGATTGGGTTTGCGCTTGGCCTTCCCATGCCCCTTCGCTTGGGAGTACGCGGGCAACGACCCAATACTCATGGCACAGGCGATCACTACCGCAGATAACGCCCTGCGGAAATGAGTCATGACCGTTTCCTCCTTGTAGCGCGCACTCGGGTAGTCATTTGTTGTGGCCTTTTCCATGTCCCCCGCCACTGCCGGAACCTCCTCCAGAGACGCCATAGGCGTGACCACGCCCTCCGCCCGTGACAACGCCGCTCGTAGCTCCCACCGATCGACCCGAGCCGGTCACGATGCCGCGCCCGCTGTGACTAATGGAGCTGGAAGTTGCGCCGGCGCTTCGGCCCGAGGCGCTGACAATACCATTTCCGTGAGATTTGCTTCCCGCAAACGCCTTGCCATGCCCTTTACCCGTAGCCGTAAGGCTGCCATCGCCGGACGATTTTCCACTTGCAGTAGTGATGCCTTTGCTCGTCGTGCTGGTAGTGGCGGTCGTGACGGGTTGCTTTCCGCCTTTGATGCCGCTCATCAGGGGACCGAGTTTGGTATTATATTGTTGTGCAATCTCTCCCCAGCCCATCCCTTCGCTGCGCAACTGGAGAACGCCCTTGGTCATGGTCGTGGTGTCGCCAGCAACCATCTCACCACCC
>JBFJTQ010000560.1:0-3207 GCA_041625275.1 Binatia bacterium
CAGCGCGTCGTGGCCAACAGTTCGCTGTTCACCGGGGCCGTCTCGAGAAGCGTTTGGAGCGCCTCTTGGGGAGTTACGACTTTAAAAAAAGTTTTCGATGCCATGATCCGAATTTTATCGCGGTAAATCGACTCGCGGGCAGGCACTGTGGAGGTCGCTTGCGACCCCACCAATTTTTTCATGCCGCGCAGGACCTACGGAGACGCACGTAAAACTTCCCCACCGAAGCCCCTTGCCCGACAATTGGTTGCAAAATGCCGCCATAAATAAACACGACTGATCATGTCATAGCAGAACCCATGTACGCTGTGAAGTTTGTCGCTCGGTGCTTGACTTAGTTCGAACCGTTTCCTACTCTGCTTCGGTGCGGTAAAATTTTTCTAAATAGTTAGCTGCGTGTCTGCTCTGGCGAGAGTGGCGGAACTGGCAGACGCACTAGACTTAGGATCTAGCGGGCAACCGTGGGGGTTCGAGTCCCCCCTCTCGCACCAAAATCAATTACGCGATTGGGATGCAGCGGGGAAGAAGAGGAAAAAATGACTTGCCGCGAAAGTTGCTGGGGAATTTTTGAACCGAGGTTTGTTGACACGTCAAGCGACGAATAACCGTCACAGCGAAGATGAAGATCGATGTAGATGAAATGGGTCCGGTGCAGCGCAAAGTGCGCGTCGAGTTGCCCAAGGATAAAGTCGCAAGCGAATTCGCCAAAGCGTACCAAACGTTAGCACAGCGCGTGCGCGTTAAAGGTTTTCGCGCAGGCAAGGCGCCGCGTAGCGTCCTCCAAGGGATGTACGGAGCTGAGATCAAGGGCCAAGTCCAGTCCCAGCTGGTGGAGGATTCGTTGGGTGAAGCGATCAAAGAGCGCGGGTTGCAAATCGTTTCCCGTCCAGAGATCGAAGCCGATGAGCTCATCGACGGAGCGGATTTTTCTTTTTCTGCAGTGTTCGAAATCAAGCCCGAGATCGAACTCAAAGATTATCTCGGCATCGAAGTCGAGAAGGTTAAGCTTGCCATCACCGATGAACAAGTGGCTCAAGCTCTAAATCGCGTTCAGGAAGAGCATGCGCGCCTCGAACCGGTGGAAGATCGTGTGGTCGTTCAGGCGGAAGACTATGTGAGTCTAGATTTTGTCGGTACGATTGACGGAAAAGAATTCCCCGGTGGCAAAGCTGAGAATTATCTATTGGAAGTTGGCGCTGGACAGACTTTGCCGGAGTTCGACAAAGCCGTTCCGGGAGCGCGGCTCGGGGAAGCCAAAACGGTTCAGGTGACCTTTCCCGAAAACTACCCGAATCGCGATCTTGCGGGCAAAGCGGCGGAGTTTAATCTGATCGTGCGGGAAATCAAGCAAAAGGTTCTGCCGCCCCTCGATGATGACTTCGCCAAGGAACACGGGGAATGCGGTTCCCTGGATGAGCTAAAGGCCAAACTTCGTGCTCGCCTCGAAGAGGAGCTCAAGAAGTATCAGGACGACGAGCTTAAAGAACGCATCTTGAGCCGCGTCATTGAAACTCACGCATTTACTCCCCCGCCCGCCTTAGTGGAAAGACAAACGCGTTACCTTATGGAGCGCTACCAAGATCGAGCGAGCGAGGGTTCAACACCGGATGCGCCGTCCCTTGATGAGACGCGAAAGGCGTTAGAGGTGCGCGCCATGCGCCAGGTGCAGGCGACCTTACTGGTGGAGAAGATTGCACAGACTGAAAAAATTGAAGTGCCGGAAAACGAAGTGCAGGAGAGAATTGACAGCTTGACGCGAGCCGCGGGAGAGCGAGGCAAGGTCCTTCGCCAGTATTACTCCCGCCATGATGCGCGGGACGAACTTCGTTCCCAGATGGTTTTCGACCGGACGCTGGGCTATCTCCTCGATAAGGCGAGCGTAAAATTGGTCGATCCACCGCCTCAAAAGGTTGATGACCCAGGTAAAAAAAGCTAGACTGATTACGAATGGTTGAGGAGTTTTCCGGATAATGAGTTTCATTCCGATCGTGGTGGAGCAAACCGGCCGGGGAGAGCGAGCATACGACATCTATTCCCGGTTGCTGAAGGACCGCATAGTTTTTCTCGGGACGGTGATTCACGATGAAGTCGCCAATGTGATAACTGCTCAACTATTGTTTCTGGAGTCCGAAGATCCCGAGCGCGATATTTTTTTCTACATAAACAGTCCGGGCGGCGCCGTTACCGCGGGGCTCGCCATCTATGACACCATGCAGTATATACGGCCCCAAATTTCAACGGTCTGTGTCGGTCAGGCGGCGAGCATGGGAGCAGTGTTGCTGGCTGCCGGGGCAAAGGGGAAACGATTCGCCCTGCCCCACTCGCGCATCATGATTCATCAACCATTGGGAGGGTTTCAGGGACAGGCAACCGACGTTGACATCCAAGCGCGGGAGATCCTCCGCATGCGGGAAGAGCTCAACAACATCCTGATGAAGCACACGGGCCAGAGTTTGAAAAGAATTGAAAAGGACACGGATCGCGACCTTTTCATGAACGGAAAACAAGCCCAGGAATACGGTTTGGTGGACGAAGTGATCACCAATCGTCCCGAAACCGCCCAAAAGAAGTAGTTGAATCTCGGTGACGCGAGGTACCAATGCCTAAACACGGAGATGATCGTTCAGGAAACCTCGTTTGTTCGTTCTGCGGCAAGAGCCAGGACGAAGTCCGCAAGTTGATCGCTGGTCCCACGGTCTATATTTGTGATGAATGCATCGACCTTTGTAACGATATCATTGCCGAAGAGTGTGACCACGAAGAGACCCTGAATGCCTCTTCCAATGTGCCCAAGCCGGCGGAGATCAAGCGGGTTCTGGACCAGTACGTCATCGGCCAGGAGCGAGCCAAAAAAATTCTCGCCGTTGCCGTCCACAATCACTACAAGCGTATCGACAGCCAGATGGTTACGGGCGACGTAGAACTGCAAAAGAGTAATATTTTGCTCCTCGGTCCTACCGGCTCGGGGAAAACCCTGTTAGCTCAAACGCTGGCAAGGTTTTTGCAGGTACCATTCACTATCGCCGACGCAACCAGTCTGACGGAAGCGGGCTATGTGGGGGAAGACGTCGAAAATATCATCCTCAATCTCCTTCAGGCGGCTGACTACGACGTCGAAAAAGCCCAGCGCGGCATCGTTTATATAGATGAGATTGATAAGATTTCCCGAAAGTCGGACAATCCATCTATAACCCGGGACGTATCCGG
>JBFJTQ010000561.1:0-3204 GCA_041625275.1 Binatia bacterium
ATAGCCACGGCAAGTCCTTCAATTGTAGGGTTTTCAAACAGAGTTCGTAGCGGCAAATCTATTTGGAAAGCGTCGCGCGCACGTGAGGCGACTCGTACGGCTAGGAGAGAGTGCCCTCCTAAGTCGAAGAAGTTATCGTGAATCCCCACTCGGTCGATCTTAAGCACATCGGCCCAGATACCAGCCAGCAACTTCTCGGCCAGACTCCGGGCTTCCACGAAAGCCTTCTCCAGTGCGGGCCTGTTCTGATCGGGTTCTGGAAGCGCATTTCGATCCACCTTGCCGCTCGGCGTTAAAGGCAACGCCTGTAAGACGACAAAGGCTGCGGGCACCATGTATTCGGGTAACTTTTCCCTCAAGAAACTCCGGAGCTCGCTGATGTTAGGAACCTGAGAACCTGTCGGAACGACATAAGCCACAAGTCGCTTTTCCCCGGATCCGTCGTCGCGGGCTACAACGGCCGCCTGCCGAATCGCGGGGTTTTCATCAAAAACAGCCTCTATCTCACCCGGCTCGATTCTAAAACCGCGGATCTTGACCTGGCGGTCGTAGCGGCCAAGAAACTCGACATTGCCGTCTGCAAGATAGCGCGCCAAATCTCCTGTTTTATACAGACGGGCCGCTCCATCATCGCTGAAAGGATCGGCGATAAATCTTTCCGCGGTCAATTCCGGGCGATTCAGATATCCCCGGGCCACACCAAGACCACCGATGTGAAGCTCACCTGCAACACCGATCGGAACGGGATTCAATTGCGGGTCCAATATATAGATACGAGCGTTTTCGATCGGGCGCCCGATCGGCACATCTGATGCCTCATCCCCGTCCTTCTGAGGCTCATAGACCGTGGTTATAACTGTAGCCTCGGTTGGACCATACGTGTTAATCCAGCGTACGCGATCACCCGCGAGCTCTCGCCAGGTTCTAAGTTGGTCTCCGGAGGCCCTATCGCCACCCACAACCACCAGCCGAAGTGAGTTCGGAAATTTCTTGTCTGCAAGCGCAAGTTCTTGCACCCACTGATGCCAAAAGCCCGTTGGAAGATTGACTACGGTCACTTTCGCTCTGTCAATGAATTGCAGGAAATCCACATCAGGGCCCAGCGGCTGATTGCGTAGGACAACAGCCGCGCCCTTCAATAAAGACGGGAAAATTTCTTCCACAGCCGCGTCAAAACTGATGGAGTGAAACTGCAGAACCCGGTCATTGGCCTCGAGACCAAAGCGACTTACGACCGCAAGATTGTGGTTCACGACAGCTCGGTGCGGAATAAGAACTCCCTTTGGTCGGCCTGTAGATCCTGAGGTATAGATTACGTAAGCGACATTCTCGGGAATGACCCCACTGCTCGGGTTTGCCGTACTCTCCTGGTCGAACTTCTCACTACCCGAATCCAGGCAGACGATCTGTACCTTTGCGTCTGCAAATCTATGGAGAAGGTGCTGCTGGGTAACCAGCATTCCTGCGCGAGAATCCTGTAACATAATGGCCAGTCTGTCGGCTGGATATCCGGGATCCAACGGCAAGTAAGCCCCACCGGCCTTAAGAACGCCCAGCAAGCCTACAACCAAATTGATCGAAGGCTCAATACAGATTGCCACCAGCACTTCTGGCCCAACACCGATCTTGCGAATGTGATGCGCGACTCGATTGCTCCGCGCGTTAAGCTCACGATACGTCAATTGCTGGTCTTCAAATGCCACTGCCACACCGTCGGGAGTCAGCTCTGCCTGTCTTTCGAAGAGCTCGTGGACACACAAATCGCGGCCATCATCCGCCCTCGTGTCGTTCCAACTCGCCAGCAACTGATTTCGTTCTCTTTCGGTCAAAAGCGAAAAACTCGATATTCGCCGCCCAGGATGAGCCACGATCTCTTTCAGCAAATTTTTAAAATGGTCCGTCATCCGCCTAACCGTGGCGGCCTCGAATAGGTCAGTGTTGTACTCCAGATATCCGTTCAGACCCTCTTTCTCCTCAGAGAACCAAAAGGTCAAATCAAAGTTTGACCTTTGCCCCTCCGTTCCCTGGGAGGGTTTTGCGATCAGATTAGAAGGCCCCTGATTCACTTTTGGAAAATTCTGCAACACCAGCATGACCTGAAATAGAGGAGTATGACTAAGGTTCCTCTCCGGCTGCAACTCCATCAGAAGTTTTTCAAATGGAACGTCCTGGTGATTGTAGGCACCCAGGCATACCTCGCGCTCACGACCCAGCAACTCGCAAAAAGTGGGGTCCCCCGACAAATCCGTACGCAACACCAGCGTATTTACGAAGAATCCGATTAGCTCCTCAATCTCGGCCGTGGTTCGATTGGCGATAAATGTCCCCACGCTAATATCATCTTGGCTCGTGTAACGGTGCAGAAGTACCTTGAAAGCCGCTAACAGAGTAATAAACAGGCTTGCGCTCTCCCGTTGGCTCAACTGCTTCACGCCCTCTGTCAATTCTTTGGATAGCTGTAGCGGCACATGTGCCCCCTGGAACGTCTGTACAGCCGGACGCGGTCGGTCAGTAGGCAGCTCAAGAATAGGAGGGCTCCCGGCAAGCTGCTTTCGCCAGTATTCCAGGAGCCTCTCAAGTTCATTACCCCGCAACCGCTCGTGCTGCCAGACAGAGAAATCACCATACTGAATGGGTAGCTCGGTGAGCGGTGAGGGTCTCCCGGAAGAGAAGGCCTCGTACAGCGCCAGAAGTTCTCGAGACAGCACTCCCATCGACCAGCCATCAGAAACAATGTGATGCATGGTTAAGAGCAACACATGCTCTTCATTATTCAGCCGCAGCAGCTTAGCGCGAAAGAGCGGACCCTGGGTCAAATCGAACGGTCGCCGGGCTTCTTCAGCCGTTTCTCTTCTGGCCGCAGCGTCTCGCTCCTGCTCGGAACGGTTGTGCAGGTCTAGGAGAGGCAGATGCCACGGCTGAAAGGGAGCAATGATCTGGACTGGTTGTCCATCCACCTCCGCAAACGTGGTCCGCAAGGTTTCATGACGCCTGACGATTTCGCCCAAGCTGCGCTCAAGTGCCCCAACATTAAGCGGTCCGGTGAGGTGCCACGCTAGGGGCAAATTATACGCGCTGCTACCAGGCTCCAACTGATCGAGAACCCATTGCCGTTGCTGAGCAAAAGACAATGGCACACCTCCCTCTCTCGAAACTGGCCGGAGAGGGATTTCTTCTGCAATGGGGCTTCTGCCAGTGGCCTTC
>JBFJTQ010000562.1:0-3199 GCA_041625275.1 Binatia bacterium
GCGGCGCGGAAATAATTTGTGTGCATGACCTGGGATTGCTCGCGAAACACCGAGGGCAACAACACCCACGGAATGGCAGGGTTTCGGTGGTGGATCCCATGAAAATTGAAGTACAGGAGTATTGTGGCGGCCGGTTTTGGTAGCCGGAGATTACTGGCGTAAAAAATATCGTTGACCGGAGTACGGTAGTGATAAACGTTGTCCAAAAATGAAATCAAGAAAGCTCTACTCGCGACCACCGCGATGAAGATGGGCCAAAAGCGGCCGTAGCATAACAGCGCCAGCGCAAACCATGCCAGAGTCATCGCGCCGTCGACGCGGATTTCCCGCAGCGCATCCGCATGCAGCCAGTTTTGCATCAACAGGCCGCTTACCGATGATGCGCTTGTGTGGTGCTCCTTGAAACGTTCGAGCCAGCGCCGGGGCAGGAGAAACACAACCGAGCTCAAAAATTCAACCAAATAGAGGCCACCAAGAATATGAAAATAGTAGCCGAGCGCCGCTCGAACCAGAGACGTTTTGCCGCGCTGGAAGAATTCCGTTCCCTCAATGGGCGTGCGGTTGAGCTTGTGGTGCAGGAGATGACTGACGCGCAGCACTCTGAAGGGCGCCCCGAACATCACGCCCATCGCCCTGCCAAGGATTGCGTTGGTCCGGCGTGCAGGGTGAAAGAGATCATGAATCGCCTCGTGAATGAGGCTCCAGTAGCAATTGTTCAATACAGCGAATGGCAGCAGCGTCCAGATCCAACCCGAGTGAGCCGGCAAGAGCCATAACGGCAAGACGAAAAATTGATAAACATGGCCCAGGGTGAAAAACAACGCCAGGCCCATGTTGGTAGCCGCCGGAATAGCGCCCTTTCGGTTATTCGAGGTCACCGGCGCCACGCCTGCTCTCAAAACCGTATTCCCCAACTTTGTCCCAGGGGCGATAAGCTCAAGAGAACGATGAATCCAAAACCGGCGATGATCGCCCCGGAGACTAGATGAATCCAACCGATAATCTTCAAGTTGAAGCGCTCTCTAAAAGTCTTCAACCCAACAAACAACGCGAGCCACCAGAGAGCCGAACCCGTGAAGACTCCCGCCATCAGCACCGCGGCACCCAGATAGTTTCCTCTTAAACTCTCCACCCCCCAACCCGCGTATATCGCAATAAATGAAAGGATGGTGACCGGATTGGAAAACGTGAGCAAAAAAGTCGTGGCATATGCCCCCAGCAAGCCGTTAACCGTTTTTGGCGGGGTCTTCTTGCTGGGTTTCATGGCGTAGATTTTTAGGCCGAGGAAGCAGAGAAATATTCCGCCGACAAAACGTAGCATCAGCGAATGATTCACCAGAAATGTCGAAACCAGCGTAATTCCAAGGGCGGCGATACCCGCACCCAACGCATCCGCTGTAGCCACGCCGAGACCGGAACAAAGACCGCACAGGGGGCCAAGCGACAGGGCACGATTAATGCAGAGTAAGCCCAGAGGGCCCACGGGGACCGCAACGACGAGTCCGATGATGATCCCCTGTATCAAAAGATGAACTTGCATCCCTGTTCCGCTTCCGCAGCGACCACTCTCAGCGTGCGCAACGAAATCCGATGTTATGATGACCCGAACGAAAGTTGCGTGATACTCGACGGCCCCGATTCGTCGTTGTCAGCTCTTCCGTCGAAGAATCATGACCGCCTCCCCTTGTGCCGCGAACCTGGGCGCGAGTCAAGTCTTCACGCCCGTCCATCGGTGTAAAGGGATAAGGGAGGTAGGCGCTACTCACCCATTCCCAAACGTTGCCCGCCATGTCCATCACACCGAACGCGCTCGCGCCGCGCGCTAACCCGCCCACGGGCCGCGTCTCGTTCCAACCGGCTCCGAAGTGGGCCCGGCTTCGCTCCGGAGCCTCGTATCCCCAGGGATATCTTCTGCCATCCGTTCCACGCGCCGCTTTTTCCCACTCTCCTTCCGTTGGTAAACGCTTCCCGGCCCAAGCGCAATAGGCCACAGCCCCATACCACGAGACCTCCACAACGGGGTGATCCTCGAAGCCTCGGTCTGCGATCCACTGTTCCTGGTGGCGATGGATTCTCGCATCATGATCGTCCACGTCGTACCAACGCTGGCCGTCGGCTGACTGAGTTCCGGCCGCATTCAAAAACTGCGCGTATTGTGCATTAGTCACTGGAGTGCGATCGATGAAGAATTCGCCGAGGGTTAGCCGGTGTTGCGGTCTCTCATCCGAGGGGCCATCATCACTCCCCATCACAAACTCACCGGCAGGAATTCGAACCATCGGCGTCAAATCTTGCCCTGTGGATGCCGCTTGCGCCGCATCGAGCATAAACGGCGCGAACACATAGATGATACAAGCGTAGCTCGACCTCAAAATCAAAACACGCCTTCCTCTGTTCGTAAGCGTAGATCCTACGCAAAGGCGCTCTCAATCGCAAGCCAAACTTGTGACGCGATGCTTCTTACGACAGATAGTGGAGCTATGAAAACAGTTCGAAGCTTTCAGCGCCGCGGCATTGTCGAGGGGTTTTTCGGTCCTCCTTGGAGCATGGCACACCGCAGAGCGTTGTTTGCGTTCGGTGCCGCAAGGGGCATGAACACCTATGTCTACGCGCCCAAGGACGACCCTTACCACCGCGAGCGCTGGACCAAGCCCTACCCGCCGCGCGAGTGGCGCGCACTGTCACGCCTCATCCGACAGGCGCAAGAATACGGCATTGATTTCGTTTACGGGTTTCATCCGGGCAAGGGACTCTGCTTTTCCGCCGCGGGACCGATTGAAATTCTTCTTGCCAAGGCCCAACGATTTTATAATCTTGGAGTGCGCACGTTCGCGGTTCTATTCGACGACATCCCCTCGCACCTGGATCATGCCATCGACCGAAACAGGTTCCATCAGAGCCTGGCGCGCGCCGAAGGAACCTGGCTCGCAGAGGTCCGATTACGACAACCGGCGACGTGGTCGAATGTCGAATGGTGGATCTGCCCGTCTTATTACACTCCCGATCCCGCACTCGCACGCGTGTTCGGCCGCTTTGAACCTGAGTTCCTGGAAATTATTGCACAACATCTTCCGGCTGATGTCGCCTGTTTCTGGACCGGACCGTCCGTCGTCTCCAAGAAGATCACCCTGGGCCACGTGCGCAGGATAGCGAACCGGCTTGAGCATCCCTTGATCATCTGGGATAACTACCCGGTCAA